>JAUQPO010000367.1 GCA_030550335.1 Acidobacteriota bacterium | reverse complement strand
CCCAGTTTGGCGAAGCACTCGCGGATAAACGCCGCATTCTCGTAAAAGCGCTTTGGCGAATTGATCCCGTTACAAACGTCGATGTGCACGGCAAAGGCCTTGCGGTCGACGGCCCGGATCAATTGCAAATACTCGTCTGGTCCTGAGGGGATGGCCCAGCCCATCATTTCGATGGCAAACTTTGCCCGCCGTGGTTTGACAGCGTCGATGATCCGCCGACAGTTGTCCACTGTGGCGTCGAAGAACTCACGAGAGAAGTTCTTGGGGTGGGGGCCGTACCAGACGTCGGGGTTGAACGAGCCTGCGATGTCCACCGCGCACCGAGCGCCCACTTCGTCGGCGAGGGCCAAGCGCTCAGTCACGTAGGCCACATTGGCACGTCGTTTTTCCGGATCCGGATCGAGCAAGTTGCGCCAAGCGCCGACCTCGGCGATGACGACGTTTTCCCGAGCAAAAGCTTGCTCAATTGCGCGGATCCGCTCGCGATCGTTGATCTCCACGGGTGGGCAATAAGCCGCACTGTAGCCTAGCCTCCGGTGTTCTCGGGCAAGCTCACCGGGGTCGTTAGATTTTGAAAAAATCGGCCCACCGAAGCGGATGCGCTTTGGCCGGGTGACCGCCAGGCCGCTGCGGAAGCCGACTACGCTTGACAGCAGGGTTCGCCGGGAGACGTGTGCCATACGCCCGATTCTATCGTTGCGGTAGCAGAGGTGTCAGGCGAGATAAAATCTTCCGCGTGAAAATTGATCGTCGACAGTTCTTGCTCGCGAGTTCCGCCGGCCCGCTGATCCGACCGGCTCCACAGGAAGAGGTAATTGTGGTTGATCCTCGGCCGGCGTTTCCGCTCTCACCGTTTCTGTACATGCAATTTCTCGAACCGCTGGGGGCCACGGACGGATCGGTGGAAGCTGCCTGGGATCACTGGAACCAGCGCTGGCGTCGCGATTTCCTTGAGGCCGTTGGGCGGCTGCGGCCTACGATGATCCGCTGGGGTGGCATCTTCGTAGATTTTTACCGCTGGCAGGAGGCCGTAGGACCCCGCGAGCAGCGTAAGCCCGTGCTGAACTTGCAGTGGGGCGGGATCGAGTCGAATCAAGTGGGCACTGCTGAGTTCGTGGAGTTGGCCCGCACAGTGGCAGCCGAGCCCTTGATCTGCGTCAACTTCGAGTCCGATGGTCGTGCACGGTTCCGCACCGCACTGGGTGGGAGCCGAACGGCGGGATCCGAAGAAGCGGCTGCCTGGGTGGCTTACTGCAATCAAGCCGATAACCCGCTACGCCACAGCCACGGTTTGAGGGAGCCATTACGGGTTAGCTACTGGCAGATTGGCAACGAGACATCCTACGTTGCAGACGGGTTCGATGCCCACACCGCCGCCAGAAAAACGCTGGAATTCGCCCGCGCGATGCGCCAGGTGGATCCCCACATCCAGCTGATCGGCTGGGCAGACGAGGACTTCGCTGCGCGACGAGCCGGGCGAGCAGCTATTAACTGGGCACAGGTTATGTTGGATGTGGCCGGCGAGCAGTTGAACTTTCTTGCTTTCCATCACATGTACAATCCTGATGATCCTCAACGACCTGCTCTGGCTCACGGCGAATTTCGCAAAGACCAAGACCGCGCGTGGGCCGTATTGATGGAAGCCTGGCGACCACACGAGGCCAAGATCCAGAGAATCCGCGAGAGCCTAGGTTCGGCCCGGTTCCCTTTAGCTCTGACGGAGTGCCACTACTCGATTCCAGGAAAAAATCGCGGCGACGTGCTTTCAACCTGGGCTGCTGGGGTGTCCTACGCGCGCTTACTTCACGTGCATGAGCGCCATGGCGATTTGTTGAAGATCGCCACGGCGGCGGATTTCTGCGGGACCCGATGGCAAGTCGTGGCGGTGATGATCCCCACGCCAGGTGGGCGCAGCTACCTGATGCCGGTGGGCCAGGTCATGCGGCTTTACCGGGAGCACACGGGCGAACAAGCAGCAGCTGTGCTAGGGGCTTCGTCGGACCTGGACGTGACTGCGAGCGTCAGTCCCGGTAAGGTATATCTCCACGTGGCCAATACGCGTAAAGATCGCGCCGTGAAGGCCCGTATTGAGGTCCAAAATCACAGGATCTCTGGAGGAACCGTTTACGAGATCAGCGCCCCGCCGTTCCTTGAGATCGATGAGGTCAATGCCTCGGTTCTTGAGCCCGTCACGAAAACTTTCCAGCGGGATGGCCTGTGGACATTCCCCCCAGCCTCGGTGACAGCAATCGAACTCCTGACGCACCCTGCCGGCGCTTCTTGATCGCTGTGGACTTCAGGCCCGCGCTTGCTGTAGTAATGCGCGCACTGCGCTCAGCACCGCTTCGTAATTGGGATGTTCGGTGACCTCTTTCACGTACTCGGCATACCGAATAACGTTGTCACGGTCGAGTACGAAAATAGCGCGGCACTCCAACCGGAGCTCCTTGATCAAGGTGCCGTAAGCGATACCGAACGAAGCATCCCGGTAATCGGACAACATCTTGACGTGGTCCACGCCGAAGCTGTCGCACCAGCGTTTTTGGGCGAAGGGTAGATCCATGCTGATCGTGTAGATGTCTACACCTTCGAGCTGTGCGGCGGCTTCATCGAAGCGTTTGGTTTGCATGTCGCATACGGGTGTGTCCAGAGACGGGACCACGCTGAAGATGCGCACGTTCCTGCCAGTAGCTTCGAGGTCCACAGGCTGGAGCTTGGTGTCCAGGCAAACGAAATCGGGCGCAGGGTCACCGGGCCGCAACTCTGGCCCGAGTAAGGTGTAAGGTTTCCCGTTGATGGTGACTGCTCCTGGTCGTTCCATGATCGCCCGCCGAAGCCGAGCATTCTACCAAACCGCTGAGGGTGGCAATGGGGCTCCGCCCAGGCCTCCGGGCGTTAGCGCAGCGGTTGGAGGAGCTGACTGGCGTGTTTCGGTCAATGCACTCATCGGTGGTTCCCGGAGGGGACTCTTCTGCCAAATCACCCGACTTGGCTTGCCGTTATGGAGGAGGGTGGAACGGAGACTCGGCGGCTCCCCCTCGAAGCCGTTCATCCAGCCGGGCTTGCGATGACTCGCCCGAGCTCATCGGTGGCTTCAGCTGCCAGATTCGTTCTTGGTCCGCTAGCGCCATAGTAGGACCCACGATGGGGAACGCAGCGGCTTAGAGCGCAACTGTGGGCAGTCCTGCGAGCCCGGCTAAGCCGCGACCTCGCGCGCCTTTCCGGTGAGCCCTGCGCTGAGCTGCCTCTGAGAAGCCGACCGTGGGTTCTGGGCGTAGC
>JAUQPO010000366.1 GCA_030550335.1 Acidobacteriota bacterium | reverse complement strand
AATACTATAACCCAGACTTCCTCACCCCTCAAGGCAAGAAACGGTACGAAGGCTATGTCACTGACATCATCACAGACCTGGTCCTGGACTGGTTGAAGAACAAGCGGGACCCTTCGCGGCCGTTCTTTCTCATGTACCACCACAAGGCCCCCCACCGAAACTGGATGCCGGCGCCCGAGTACCTCACCCTCTATAACACGATCGACATTTGGGAGCCTCCCACGCTCTTCGATGACTATTCCACCCGTGCTTCCCCGGCACGCAATCAAGAAATGGAAATCGCGCGGCACTTGACAATTTCCTCTGACCTGAAGTTGCCGCCACCGCCAGGCAACGCGGCGGAAGCCAAAGCCTGGCAGGCCATGCGCGCCCGCATGACGGAGGAACAACGCCGTATTTGGGACGCAGCCTACGGGCCGGAGAATGAAGCTTTCCTGCGCGCCAACCTGACCGGGCGTGAGCTGGTGCGCTGGAAATACCAGCGGTTCATCAAGGACTACCTGCGCTGCGTCGCCTCTATAGATGCCAACCTTGGGCGACTGCTGCGATACTTGGACGCCAGCGGCCTGGCGCAGAACACGGTGGTGATTTATAGCTCCGACCAGGGCTTCTACCTGGGCGAGCACGGCTGGTTTGACAAGCGCTGGATGTACGAGGAATCCCTGCGCACGCCGCTGATCGTACGATGGCCGGGGGTGACCAAACCCGGCAGCGTGGACACCCACCTGGTGTCGAACCTGGATTTCGCGGAAACCTTCCTCGAGATCGCAGGGGTGCCGATCCCTGCTGACATGCAGGGGCGCAGCCTAGTCCCGCTACTCAAAGGCGAGCCGGTTCGTGATTGGCGGACGAGTTTTTACTACCACTACTACGAATACCCGGCAGTCCATAGCGTCGCCCGGCATTATGGCGTCCGGACGTACACCCATAAGCTCATCCACTACTACGAGACCGGTGAGTGGGAACTGTTCGACCTAGAGAACGATCCTCACGAGCTTCACAACGTGTACGGGGATCCGCGCTATGCCAGGATCCAAAAAGAACTGATGGCCGAGCTTGAGCGCTTGCGCAAAGAACTGAAGGTACCCGAGAAGGATCCAGACCGCTGAGCCCTTTGCAGCCTCGAAGTTGGCTGCGACGGCGTAGCCCTGCCAAGCATCAGAACAAGCTGAAAACTGCTCTTAAAAGGAGTTAACTGCCTATGAGCTTGGTGGGGAAACCTGCACCTCAATGGAAGGCTGTAGCCTACGTCAACGGAGAACAAAAGGTAGTCAGCAGCGATGATTACAAAGGCAAGTGGTACGTGCTTTACTGGTATCCGCTAGACTTTACCTTCGTTTGCCCGACCGAGATCCGGGGCTTCCAAGCCCTACTGAAGGATTTCGAGGCCGAAGGCGTCGCCGTGATTGGCGCAAGCACCGATTCGTTCTATTCCCACAAAGCCTGGTTCGCGGATCGGAAAACTTTCCCCGAACCCATTACCCATCCCGTGCTTGCGGACACGGGGCATCAGGTCAGCCGCGCCTTCGGTGTCCTCGATGAGGAGAACGGCATCGCATACCGTGCGACGGTGCTCGTCGACGACAAGGGCGTTGTCCGGGCTTTCTCGATCAACGACGTTCAAGTGGGGCGAAGCCCCTCCGAAGTGCTCCGTACCGCCCAAGCCTTCAAGAGTGGCGGGCTGTGCGGGGCTGACTGGCACAAGGGCGATCCCTTCGTAGGGTGAGCGACCAATAGGGTCTTGGACCGGCCTAAACGGCAAACCAAAAGGGGGCGCCGCTCGGCGCCCCCTTGCCGTGTCCATCGTGTTTGACCCTATGCTTGTGACTAAGTGGTCTCGTTCCCGCAGCGGGAGATTCCTATGTTAACACACTCATTGCGGGGGCATGTTGTAGTAAAAGTTGAGCTGTAAGCGGATCTCGTTGCCCGGATATTCAGGGGGCAGCGGCGGGAAAGGATTTGAAGCACTAATGCCCGCCACCGCAGCCCGGTCCAAGGCTTCCGAACCCGACGGGATTGCGATCACCAGCTTGGGGACATAGCCGTCCCGGTTGATGATGAACTGGATCACGACCTTCCCTCGACGACCAAGACGGGCGCTCTCCGGGATCACGGCGAGCCAGTTGCGCCGCACAGCAGCGAGCACGCTGATCAGGTAAGGCCGGAAATCCACCCCCATAGGATTGCTGAGTAACTCTAAATTGCTGGCCTGGCGGGGAGCCAAAACTTGTGCCTCGGTGATCCCGGCGCTCGGACCCAGGTCCCCCACTACCAGACGGCCTCCAGGACCCAACGCTGCAGCAAACTCCCCTCGCGCCTCCCCCGAAAGCGGAGCCTTGGCAGCGCCCGTACCTTTGGCCTCCACCACGCTCCTACCCCCGGCTTGGGGTAGCTCGATCACTGGGCGTGGCTTTTCAAAGGCGATTTGAGACTTGGGTCTTTCGGGTGGCGGAGTTGGCGGAGGGACCACCCTCAACCAGTCCGGAGGGCTGGCGGTCCCCAAACTCGGTGCGACGTTCAGTTCGGGAGGTGGAGCCTCGACCGAGGCTGGTTTGGGAACCGGCGGGGCCGCTACCTGAGTACTAGGCAATCGGAACTGCCGCGCTGTAGGCCTAGGGGCGAACAAAGGTTCTCGCCGCATCAGGTCCGCTAGGGTAAGGCCTTCGAGTTTTCCCTTACCCTGCCCTAGCCCTGGAGCCATTGCCAGCTCCGGGGGCGGGGCCACCAGCCGTGTCGCCTGGGTCCGACCCAAGCTCAATAATAGGTCGCCCTGGGCCCCCATCCGGCCCACGGGCAGGTACACCAATGCAGCCAACGCCGCCAAATGGAAAATTGCGGAACACACGAATCCCACCCACTGGGGGCGGAACCCAGCGCTGGTTGTCCTAGTTAAGCCCAGGCCACCCGCGTCCAGAGAGAGTCTGAGCCCAGCCGCAATTTGGCATTTGGCCTGCATGGTCCGGCCTGACTCGCCCAGGCCCTTGAGGCCTCAATGTGTCGCCGCACGCTGTAAGCTAGCCTTGACTCGCTCTCCATGCTCCTTGATCCGGTCAACAATTTCGAGCGCCACCTCCAAAGCTTGCAGAGCTTGCTCCCCGGTGACTGGCTGGCGGCGCCGGCTTCGCACGCTGTCCACAAAGCTTTCCAGTTCCCGTCGCAGCGGTTCGGATCGCTCCACCGGGAGCTGGCTGGCCACGATCTCGTTCTGCTCTCCTACCTTTAAGCACAACACATCCTGGCGCTGGTAATCCACGGAAAGGTACTCGTGCGGCTGGAACATGCGCAGCTTGCGGACCCGTTGC
>JAUQPO010000365.1 GCA_030550335.1 Acidobacteriota bacterium | reverse complement strand
CGGCTATACCGACTTCTACTTCTATGGACCCGGCTTTAGCGGCGCAAACCGCATCAAGGTCTCTGTGAACGTGTCGAACGTCAGCGACATTGAAGAGCTAGTTGAGCAGGTTAACGCAGCCATTCAAACGGCAGCCAACGGTGTCGGCGAAGCCGCGGCAGCATTTGCTCGAGCGAATATCCGCGCAGTGGTCAAGCAGGATCCGGACGGCAGTAAGCGGCTGGCGTTTCAAAGCTCCGAGGTGGCCTTCCAGGTCCGCGCCGGCGACCGGATGGCCAACGCCTTGCTCGGCAATGTTGAGACGGGCGCTACCGGCAAGGCCATGGAATACAGCCTGTCCACGACAGGCACGATCACTGACGGGGCCTTGGTAGGGCTTTCCAGCGGCGACCAAGTCGTGGTCCGGTTCCAGGGAGGCGGCTTGAGCTCGCCAGTAGACATCCGCCTCACGGTGCAATCCGGCTACTCGCACGACGATTTGATCCGGGACTTGTACAGCGCCGTCACTAACAGCCCTGAGCTGCAGGCTGCCGGCATCGTCATGGATCCCTGGAGCAGCGGGAATGCACTGACCTTCCGCAGTGTCACGGGCGAGCGGTTCGAGGTTTTGGTCGCCGGTGACGTGGGCAACAACCTGAAGCTCGGCTCGTGGCGCTTGTCGGGTAACGGAGGCAATTACGCCCTGGGCGACTTCGATTACACCAGCATTGTCAGCTCCGGGTTCGCAGGTCTGGGCGCGGGCGAGTCGGCCACCATCCAGTTCTCGGTCAACGGTGGGAACGTGATTTCGAAGACGCTGGACGACAGTAATGCCGCGAACCTGGACGCGGTGGTCGCTACACTCAACCAGTTCTTCATCGAAAACGCCGAATCCCTCGGTGCGCAGCTCCGGGCCGAAAAATCCGGCAGCGAGCTCCGTATCTACTCCCAGAACGGTAGCTACTTCCGAGTGAATGTATACGGTACGAACGGCGCCAAGCTGGGCTTCGGCGCATCTGGTGCTGACTCGACATCGCCGACGTCGGGCTCCGGCGGGCCACTTGGGTACAGCACGACTGTATACGCAGGTGGCGTTTCCACCGTCGAAGCCAGCGATAACGCCGCGCTTGACTTCACCCCGATCCGGTACGCCAACGACGATCAGACCATCACCATCACAGTGTCTGACGCGAACGGGCGAGAAAAGTCGATGAGCATCGTTTTGCGAGCCGACGGCATCAACTTGGCCGGACGGAGCGGCGTGACCCTGGACCAGGCGATCGCCTACATCAACCAGCAGCTGTGGACGTCGAACGACCCCGACTTCCAAAAGATCGTCGCCGTGAAAGAGCGGATCGATAACAACAACGAAGGAATCCGCTTCCTCAGCTCACATCTTTCCTTCCGTGTCAGCGTAGGCACGACAGCATCCGGAGCTGGCATCCACGACAGTGGAACCCAGGGCCGAGTGCTCAACTCCGAAACCACTTCCGGTGGAGCCTACGTGTCCATCGACACGGAAGCCAATGCTCAGGCGGCAGTCACGGCGTTGGCCGAAGCCACCCGCAAGTTGGGCCATGCCCAAGCGGCTGTCGGTAAGGGCCAAAACCGGTTCAGCTTTGCTCTCAGCCTCGCTCAGACCCAGCTGGCCAACCTGGCGGCGTCCGAGTCTTACATCCGCGACGCGGATCTGGCTGCCGAGGCCGCGAACCTGACCAAGGCTCAGATCCTGCAACAGGCCGGCGTGGCCGCACTGGCTCAGGCGAATATCGCCCCGCAAGCAGTTCTGAGCCTGCTGCGTGTCTAACCTCTGAGGCTTAGCGCCTGAGGCTCGGGACGAAGCTGGCAGGCGGCGGGGGCTATGCCTCCGCCGCCTTGCTTTTTGCGAACAGCGCCATCCCTCTCTCCCAACTACAGCTCAACCCCCAACTCTTCGGCACTATAATTGCCTACATGATTACCCGCCGAGGCTTCCTATTGTCTTTCGTCGGAGTCAGCAGTGCGCTACTGGAGAAAGCAGAAGCCGAGCTGCGCCGCCTGAAAATCACCCGCATCCGCTTCTATCACTCCCCTATTTCTCGCCCCATGTTCAATCAAAGCTTCCACGTAGTGACCGTCGAAACCGATCAGGGCCTCGTAGGGATCGGCGAAGGGGGCTCACGCGATACCGTAACGCAGTGCGCAGCGATGCTCATAGGGGAAAGCCCGAACCGGATTGAGCACCTCTGGCAGCTCATGTACCGCGGTTACTTTTACCCACCAGGACGCGAAAAACTGCATGCCCTAGGCGCGCTGGACCTGGCACTCTGGGACTTGCGGGGCAAAGCACTGGGTGTGCCGGTTTACGAACTGCTAGGGGGGCTCACACGAGACTATATCGAATGTTACTCCACAGCGTTCCCTTGGAAGGGCTCGCTCAAAGAAACTGCCCGGGCCTGTATCGAAGCCGGCTTCCGCGCGTACCGGACCTCGGTTGCGGATCCAAGTCAGGGTAAGCCATTCGTAGCCAACCGTATGGTGGAGGAGACCTACCGCCGCTGTAAGGAGATTTTTGAAGCCGTCCGTCCGGACGGGGACTGGGCGATCGATTACCATACGCGCCTGGACCTGCCGGACGCAGTACGGTTGAGCACTCTCATCGAGCCCTTAGAGCCACTGTTTGCGGAGGACCTGGTGCGCTCGGAGAACCCCGCCGTGTATCGTCAGTTGCGGCAGATGGTCAAGGTACCGATCGCTGTGGGCGAGCAGTTCGGCGACCGCTGGGAAATCAATGAGCTCATCGAGGGCCACTTGATCGATTACTCGCGGGTTTCGATCCCCAATTGCGGTGGCATCACCGAGATGCGGAAGCTGGCCGCGATCTGTGAGACGCACTACGTCGGCTTGATCCCGCACTTCACCGGCCCCATAGGTACGGCAGCGCTCGTCCATGTACTCGGCTGCTTCCCCGGACCGGCTCTAATGGAGATACTCGGTGATGGCCGCCAGCAGTTCCCTCACTTGGTGCAAGGCTACGAATTCCGCAACGGCAAACTCTGGCCAAACGACAGGCCAGGCCTGGGTGTGGAAGTCGACACCAGCCGGCTCACGCTGATTGCCGAGGTCACTGAACGTTCGCGACCCATCCCCATTTTTCAGCGCCCCGATGGGTCTTTGACGAACTGGTAGCTGGATGCTGGAGCTGGGCTGAGGACAGTATAGTGGGTGAATAGAGGCCCACCGAATCCACGCTTATGCCGTTTGCATCCATACCCGAAGCGCTGGAAGACATACGCGCTGGCAAAATGGTCGTCGTCGTGGACGACGAGGACCGCGAAAATGAAGGCGACTTGAC
>JAUQPO010000364.1 GCA_030550335.1 Acidobacteriota bacterium | reverse complement strand
GCAGCTGCATCGGCCGGATTGCGATTCTCGGCGACCTGTTCGGCGGCTGGGACACCTGGTGCTCCAGTCTCCAGCAGTGGTCACCATAGGCCGTAGAACCACCTGCGCCAGCGCCTTGGACGTTGGCCTTTGCGCACTCCTTAAGCGTAAGAGCGAACGCAGCCGCGAGGGCTAGCATATTAATGGTGTGCGGGTTGACCGCGGTCCTCAGAAAGCGCCTCGGGACCCGCAGAATCAGTCCTATGACGCGGGGTGGTGATGCCAGAGAATTATCTCTATCTGACCGAGCTCGTCGGCGCGAAAGTCTACGACCTACGCAACCGCGTCATCGGACGGGTGCGCGATGCTGGCTTGGTTCCCCTCATCCACCCCTCGCGCGTTGACCGCTACTTAGTGGGTGGTCGCGGTTGGACGTGGCTGACCATCCGCCATGACCAGGTGGCCAAGATCGACATCGATGGCCTGTGGCTGCGCGATGAAAAGCTCGGCGTCTACCACGACGACGAGTACATGCTACGTCTGGTGCGCGATTTGCTGGACCAGCAAATCATTGACGCTTTGGGGCGGAAAGTCGTCCGTGTGACGGACATCACTTTGGAGATTGTCACCGAGTCGGACGGTCACCAGGAACTTCACGTTCTGGAAGTGGACATAGGTTTGCGCAGCATCTTCCGGCGGTTGTTTCAAGGGATCCTTCCGCCCCGCTGGATCCGTAAGCTCCAGCGTCCCATTCCTCCCCATTCCATCCCTTGGCAGTTTTGCGACATCCTGGAGCCTGATCCTCAGCGGCGCCTGCGTTTGAACATCTCGTACGAGCTCTTGGAGAAGATGCACCCAGCGGACTTAGCCGACATTTTCGAGGAGTTGAGCCCGGAAGACCGCGGTGCGCTCGTGCAGGCCATCGATTCTCACGTGGCTGCCGAAGCCTTGAGCGAAGTCGAGCCTGATATCCAGGCCAGCATTCTCGAGTCGCTCGATCCCCACAAGGCCGCGGAAATCCTCGAGGAAATGGCACCAGACGCCGCAGCGGATCTGATCGCCGAGTTGGAACCCGAAACCGGCGAAGAAATCCTTGAAGAGATGGATCAAGAGCCTCGTGCGGAGGTGGAGGAGTTGCTCGATTATCCTCCGGACACAGCAGGCGGATTGATGAACCCGGAATTCGTGGCCCTGCACGAGAACGCTACGGTGAGCGACGCCCTGGCCGCTTTGCGGGCCCGACCGGACCTGGTGGATAACCTCCACGCACTCTACCTGATCGATCAACAGGAACGGTTGGTGGGTGTAGTGCCTTTGGCTAGGCTTTTTCTCGCCGAGGGAAGTACGCCGCTGCGCCAGCTGGCCGTCCGCCCGGTCGTCAAGGTAAATGTCCGGGAAAAACGGGACTGGATCGTGGAGCTATTCGATAAATACAACCTCTTCGCCCTGCCAGTGGTCGATCAGGAGGATAAACTAGTTGGGGTAATCACGGCCGATGATATTATCGCCCTGCTGCGAAGCCGGTGAAAGATGGCGTTGTTCAGATCGCTGCGACAGCGGTTGTCGAGCTTTCTTGCGGTTCTGGGGCCAGGGGTCATCACCGCCATGGTGGACAACGATGCGGGCGGCATTTTCACCTACTCGCAAGCCGGCGCCCGCTGGGGTTACCTCCCGCTGTGGACGCTGATCCCGATCACGCTCCTGCTCGTCGTGACCCAAGAAATGTGTGCCCGCATGGGTGCCGTCACTGGCAAAGGCCTTTCCGATTTGATCCGGGAAGAGTTCGGCCTACGCACCACGTTCTTATTAATGCTGGCCTTGTTGTTCGTGAACCTGACCAATGTGATGGCCAACTTTGCGGGCGTCGCCAGTTCGCTGGAGCTGTTCTCGATTTCCCGTTACATTACCGTTCCGCTGGCGGCAATTATGGTGTTCACACTGATCGTCAAGGGAACGTACGAGCGGATCGAAAAGGTCTTCCTGACCGCCTGCGCGCTTTACGTCGCATACATCATCTCAGGCATCATGGTCCGTCCGGACTGGGGCGAGGCCTTGTTCCGGAGCGTGCGACCGGTCATGCTTTTTGAACCGGACTACATCACCATGCTCATCGGCATGGTGGGGACTTCGGTGGCGCCTTGGATGCAGTTCTACTTGCAGGCCTCTACGGTCGAGAAAGGCATCACCGCACGGGAATATTCGGCCGCGCGCGTGGAGGTGATCCTGGGCTGCGTGGTAATGACGATCGTGGCGTTTTTCATCATTGTGGCTTGCGCCGGAGCGATCTGGGCTGAACACCCGCGAGACATTCGCGATGCCACCGATGCGGCCCTGGCCCTTCGGCCCTTCGGCAAATACGCGTTCCTACTGTTTTGCGCCGGCTTGTTCAATGCGTCGTTGTTCGCAGCCACGATCCTACCCTTGTCGACAGCCTACACGATCTGCGAAGGTCTGGGCTTCCCTTCCGGAGTCCGCCACCGTTTTTCGGAAGCACGGATCTTTTACGGGCTAATCGGCTTTCTGATCGTGGTGGGGGCCGGGGTGATCCTTTGGCCCGGCTTTCCGTTGGTTGAGATGATCCTGTTATCCCAGGTGATCAACGGGATCCTGCTTCCCTTCATCCTGATCTTCATCGTGCTGCTGGTGAACAAGAAGCGTCTAATGCACGAGTGGACCAATTCGCGGACCTACAATCTGATTGCTTGGCTGGCCGTAGTGGTCATGATCGGGCTGACGCTAGCCCTGGTCACCATTACCCTGCGCGAGCTGGGTGGTGGCCGTTTTCTCTAGTCTTCCCAGCGATACAGAAACGCGCAGGCCTCATAGCGAACCTGATCGCCCTCACCCACGACGAATCGCGCCGGAGAACGGCCCCTCCACCGATCCCACAGTGCCGCTGCAGCATACGCCCCATCGTTGCGTAAGGCATAGAACCGCAGGTCGAAGCGGCGCAGACGGCTCAGGTCACGACCGAAGTTGCGCGCCACGCGCTCCAGACAGTCCAGCACCGCTTGTTGCGGCGACATGCCCCTTCGCATGTTCTCTACCACGGTATGGGCTCCCACCACACGTATGTTTTCCTCACCGCGACCTGTCGATCCGGCCGCCCCAACGTCCTGGTCTACGAACAGGCCCGCTCCAATGATCGGCGAGTCGCCCACGCGACCGGGGATCTTCCAGGCCAGACCGCTCGTGCTGGTGACGCCGGACATCTCGCCACGGCGATTGAGGGCCAGACAGGTGATCGTGCCGGTGGGCCGGTCGGCGATCACCTGCTCGATCCATGCCAGCGTCTCCTCCTCTACGTTCGGAAACCAGCGCCTCAAAACGGCCTGGTCGACTGCTGGCGCAT
>JAUQPO010000363.1 GCA_030550335.1 Acidobacteriota bacterium | reverse complement strand
CACGGCCCCGCTCGGATTACACGGCGAGTTGATGATCACCAGCTTGGTGCGGGGCGTGATGTGCTTTTCGATCATCGCGGCGGTGATGGCGAAGCCCTCATCCTCGTCGGTGTCCACATAGACGATCTTGGCGCCGGCGTAATTGCAGACGTCCTTGTAAGTCACCCAGTAGGGTACCGGGAGGATCACTTCGTCCCCGGGGTTCAGAATGACCTGGGTGAAGTTGAAGATGGTGTGTTTGCCACCCACGTTGACCATGCATTCTGCGGGAGTGTAAGAGGTGCCGTAATCGGCAGCGTGCTTGGCGCAGATGGCCTCCTTGAGCTCGGGGATACCGCCAGCTTCGGTGTACTTGGTGAAATTCTCTTCGATCGCGCGGATCGCAGCTCGCTTGATGTTATCGGGCGTCGGAAAGTCCGGCTCACCGGCGCCGAAGCCCACCACATCGACCCCTTCTCGCTTAAGCCGGGCGGCTTCCGCAGAGACTTTCATCGTGGCCGACATGCTGATCAGCGAGACTCGATCCGCCAACGTCAGTCGAGCCTGAGACGGTTGCACGGTGATCAACCTCCTTTAGTAGTCCAGACGGACGCAAATTTTTGTCTTAAGTAACGCTCCACGACCGGCGGAACCAGCTGGCTGACATCGCCCCCAAGACTGGCCACCTCTTTCACCAACCGGGAACTGATAAACGAGTAGCTCTCGCTCGCTAGCAAGAAGACGGTTTCGATTTCCGGGCGCAGTCGCCGGTTCATTAGCGCCATCTGCAGCTCGTATTCATAGTCGGAAACGGCTCGGATACCGCGCAGGATGACCCGTGCTCCCCTGCGAGCTGCATATTCGACGAGCAAGCCCTCGAACGCCTCGATCTCGATATTCGGGTAGTCACGGAGGACTTCTCGCAGCATCTCCAGGCGCTCGGCTACGGAGAACAGGGGTTGCTTGGGACCATCTCGGACTACGGCCACAATCAACTTGTCGAAGAGCCGACGACTGCGCTCGATGAGGTCGAGATGGCCGTTAGTGAACGGATCGAACGAACCCGGGTAGACTGCGATGAGCGTCTCGGGGCGTCCAGCCAAGCTTTCACCGTCGTGAGTCAACTGGCGTAAACGACCATTGTAGCGAAGCCGCCACAAGCTGGTGGATGCCCGTGGTGGTCAGGGCTGCCAGTCTTTCCAAGCCGGCAGCGAAACCGTAGTGCGGTAGTTGGACTCGTTGTAGTGCGGGTTGCGGATGGGCGCATAGATCCGCTTGCCTGTGAAAGGTCGGTCTTGAGTGTAGATCCACACACGCTGCGTATCCCAGAGGATGATCTCGTCTCTGGGATCGCCAGTGACGTCCGCCACGTAGTAGGCCAGGTCGGGATGCCCATCATCCGGGAACATGACCACGCGCCGGAAGTAGCCGTCGATCAAACCACCCTCTTTGACGTTGCCCGATAGCATGGCGAATTCCTGCCCGTCACCACGCCAGTTGACCGGTAGCAAGGGGCTGCCCGAATGGATCGGTTCACCCTGGAGCAATAAATTCCCCTCCGCATCGAACAACGACAGGATTCCGGGGTTACGCCAGAAGTTCACGGTGAGCAGCTGGAGTCCAGGCACGTCCATACGGTATTTGGCGATGCTGGGGCTTTGCGCGTGCCCAATGCGCACGTGTTTGAGGAGATTGCCACGGATGTCAAACATCATGAATCCTTCGTCGCTGCCGCAGGCGTACACCCTTGGCTCGGCTTTCGGATCCCCCGAGAAGTTTCCGGCCACGATGCCGTCGGCATGGTCGCGAAAGTCACGATCACGGCTCCACAACAAGCGGCCGTCCGGGCTCCACATGGCGTAGCCGATCAGCAGCTCTTCCCTACCGTCACCATCCACGTCGAACGGGTAGGGGTAGTGGCCGGTCATGCCCGTTCCCTGCCAGAGCAGTCGCAGTTGATTATCGAAGACCCAGAACCGCCAATAGCGGTCCTTGACCACGATCTCTCTCCGATCTTGCTGGCCGCTGAAGTTGATGAACATGATCGAGTCCCCGTGGCAAAGTTCGTATGGCCGCTCTTTGACATCCTTCGGAATTTCTGGCATCCAGGTCCAACGCAGGAGCTTGCCGGTTGCCCCTTCGAGTATTTGGAGTTTGAAGTCTCGCACGAGGACCACTTCCTGGCGTCCATCGCCGTCAATGTCGTGGATCTGAAAAGGCGTGTCGTTCGTCAGCAGGCCGTTGCGTGGGTCCGGCCGGCCCAGCTGCCAGAGGATTTTGCCGTCCAATGTCACGGCTGTCAAACAACTGATGTGGTCGAAAGCATCTCCGCGCACCCGGGGGATGTTTTGCGCGATGAGCATGTCAAGCTGGCCATCCCCGTTGAGATCCCCAAACCTCACGTTGCGTCCTGCGCCGAAGCCGGGAGTGTCGAACTTTTTCCACAGTTTTGGCTTGGGATTTTCAGCTCGCAGGCGCTCCAGTTCTGCTTCGCGAACGGCAATGCGCTTCTGGATCTCGCGGAGCGTCTGGTCGTTGACCGTGACTCGGAAGTGCTTGAACCGAGCGGGTATGTTCGCCGTGACGCCAACCTTACCCTTGAGGAGTTCCTTGTCGGAGGCTTCCAGCACCAGTTTGCCGTCGACGTAAGCGCGAATTAGCGGCCCTTGGTTTTCCACTCTGAGCCGGTAGTAGCGTGTGTGGTCGTACTGGAAGGTCGTTGAGGCTAGCTCACGCCATTCAGCTACCCGGTAGGTTTTTTCCAGCGGCAGCCTCACGGCCAGGCGGGCACGATTGCCCCCACTGAGTGCAAACAGATAGAAGTGTCGGTTGGTGTGGTAGCGAAAAACCACACCTGCCATGTCCGCGAGCGACAGAGGCTTCACACTGACCTCAACCGTGTAGTCGAACCATTCCGGGTCGCCCGTGATCAAGAGCGGATTCATCCAGGCTGACCACTCGTTGATGAGGTGCTGCTCGAGATAGCTTTCCCCATCTTCGTCACTCACGACCCAGGCGTCCAGGTGGACGATCGCGTTCTCCCATGGTTCGAGTGGGACACCGCGGTGGGCAAAGTAGTGGTACTCCTGGATGGCTCCCCCGAGTTGATCGATAGGCCGGGAAAGCCACCCTGCGGGGAAGCGCGAAAAGTCGTCTTCGAAAAGCACGGCAGCGAAAAGCTCTAAGGCAAGTGCGGGCAGAAGGATGAGCGAGGTGACCAGGAACCGCATGGCATTTACTTTACCTGAGCAGCGCATCTGCGGGATCGGGCTTGACGCCCCGGTTTGAACCGATAGGCGGCCACCCTCATCCGCGCCAGGGCACCAAAGCAGCGGATGCCACTCGCCGAGATGAAGTGAG
>JAUQPO010000362.1 GCA_030550335.1 Acidobacteriota bacterium | reverse complement strand
GTAGGGAAGGCGTTGGCCATGAAGGCTTCGCAGGGGCGCTCGGATTGAGTTTGGCCGGCGAGGCTTGCCTTTAGTCCTCCGCTGGTTACGGCCTTGCAGGCATCCACTGACTTTCTGCACTAACGGAACAGCAGGTACGGCGGATGCCGTAGTATTGACACCGGCGAAAATTTGGCACAGGTTCGGTGATCCGCTGGCGAACCTGCAGGCTACCCAGCAGGGATCCTTTTTGGACTTTGGCCTCTGGGTCGGCATAAGCCAGTCCAAGGTGGCCCAATAAGCCAGTGGGCCGCTGGCCGACTCTCCCGAGCAGCGGCTGGTGCCCCCCAAAGACTTGGACGGGACCCGAGGTGATGGGGGAGGTTTACCGGAGGCCGGTGAGCCACGCCCACCTGGTCCAGGGTTGACGACAACGGGGTGAAGGGGAGGGATCAACCATGCCCTTCCTCGGGCCCCGCTAACTCAGCGCTATGCGGCGCCACCTGCTCGTGTGCACGTCACGTACCAAACTGGGCGGCTTTTCCACTCCACCCACAAACCCCAACTCGTAGACCCCCACCCTCAAGGTAAGTACAAGATCAACTTCGCCAACGCGATCAAAGCGCCCACAACGCCAAACGCCACCACCAGACCTTTTAAGTCCACGGCGAACCGCCGGTAGAAGCTCCGCCAGCCCTCACGCAGGCCGGGGTTCAACAAGTGAACTACCAACAACTGCTGACCCGGCCCTTCGACCGGTTTCTCCTCGCCCGTCACCTCGTCGAAGTAACTGGCCTGCTCCAGGCGGTTGTAAAACTCCTCGAGGCGCCGCCCAGGCTCGGGCCGCGTCAGGTAGCTGACTACGACCAAGGCGGCAAATCCAGCCACGAGGCTCCAGCCGAAGTTGACTGGATCCCAGCGGAGCCAGGTCTGAAACTTCTGCTGTGTCAGAACGAAGAAAACCGCGCTCGATGCGAGCAAGCTCGTAAAGGCTCCCCAGCGAGTGGCCCTGCGCCAGCATAGTGCGGCGAACAGGCTGATCCCCATAAAGGTGGCCAGGGTTTCCGTGAACAGAAAAGCCTCGAGCACCATCTCGACGTACAGCCCAAACAGCACACCGAGCACAGTGATCAGAACCCCTGATAGCCGCCCGATTCGCAGGTAATGTCGATCATCACGATCTCGGACAAGGAACCGACGGTAAAAATTCTGCGTAAACAAGGCCCCACCGTCCACAGCAAAGGCTGAGCAGGTGGACATATTTGCAGCCAGGACCGAGGCCACCATCAAACCAATCGAACCGGGGAAAAACAGCTGCCGCACCGCATAGCCGAAGGCGTCCTCGCGGTCAGCTAACACATGACCTTCCTGCGCGAGCATCACAGCTGCAATCAAACCGGTGAGGGCCCATCCAATCGTGCAGACCCGTTTGACGAAATTTCCGTAGGTCATTCCGACCCGGCAGGTCCACTCGTCCTTCCCCGTGCCTACCGCTGCCAGCATGTGAGGCTGGGCGACGATGCCGATCAGACCGTTAATCGTAAGCATTGTGATCATGAACACGCCGATTTCGCCAGGCGTGATCAGGCTCAGCATGTTGGGTGGCAGCGATTCCCGGATCCCGGTGAACCCACCCACGCGCGCCAGGCCCAGGGGGACGAGAAGGAACGAAAGCACGACGATCAGAAAGCCTTGCACAAAGTTGGTGTAAGCCGAGGCCACCAGTCCTCCGATGACACTGTAGAGAGCGAACGACACGGTCATCAGCAAGACCACCGCATTGGCGCTGATTGCGCCACCGCAGGCAGCACTGACCAGCTTACCCGCTCCCTTAAGCATTGCACCCATGTTGAAGATGAAGTAAGCCAAAGCCCAGAGCGTGTACACCCCACCCATCCACGGCCCATACCGATCCTCGTAAACCTCGCCGAGCGTCGTACGGCGAAAGCGCCGGAAGATGGGTCCGAGGAGCCAATAGAAGGGTGTAATGAAGAGGTTCTTCCACTGGTACCATATGGCCGAATAGCCGAACTGATAAACGGCACCAGCTAACGACACCGGCATTTCCGCGTGTGTGCCAACTCCGAAAGCCTGGCCGATGATCAGCCAGGGACCGAAGCTTCTACGCCCGAGGAAAAAGTCCTCAGTGTGCCTCACGCGGCGCCCCACCCAGATACCCAACCAGACAATTCCGATGAAGTACGCAGCGATGACTAACCAGTCCAGCGGATGGAGGATCGTAACTCCCATGTTCACGCACATTGTACGAGAGGATTAGGCTGCCCGTGGGCGGGCGAAAGGCATCTCGAAGGTGTACCTGCAAGCTATGGTGGTCCGTCTCGCCGCCTGCTGATCGCGTGCTCGATGACAACCTGATACTCCCCTTCCTCCTGAGGGCGGCTCAGCTTGCCCATCCGAAAGACTTCCTTTGAGTCCATACGCCTAACGGCGAAAGACACGGCTTGTGCGGACACACGTCTGTCGCGGGCCTCCGTTAGGCGCCCGGTGAACCCAAGACCGCTGGCCAGTTCACGACTCGGTCATTTGACACGGAAGCGAACTGTCTGGTTCCCTACCATCGCTTCGAACTCGCCCGGCTCTACGACCGGTTCATTGTTCAGTCCGATGAACGCCAGCTCGCGGACGGGCAAATGAAACACCACAGTCTGAGCCTGCCCTGGCGCCAGCGAGATCTTCTGGAATGCGCGTAACCGGCGGTTCGGGGGTGTGATACTGGCGTACAGATCGCGCACATAGAGCTCGACAGCGTGCTTACCTGGTCGCGAACCTGTATTGGCGACCTCAACGCTGATCGTCAGCATTCCTGCCGCATCCACCTCACGCGGCTCCACGCGCAGGTTACGGTACTCGAAACGCGTGTAGCTCAAGCCGTGTCCAAAGTCCCATTCCGGTTGATAGCCTTCGCCCGGACGCTCCCTGGCACTCAGGCTCTCGGTGAACTTGTGGTCATAATGCACCAAGGCATTAACCGCGCGAGGATAGGTGAACGGTAACCGTCCACTGGGATTGACGTCCCCGAACAGCACATCCGCAACCGCCACGCCACCGTAGGGTCCAGGCTCATAAGCGAGCACGATGGCGCGAGCCTGATCCACCACAGTACGGATGACACGAGGTCTGTTTTCATAAAGCACTAGTACTACGGGTTTACCCGTGCCCTCGATCGCCTCAGCCAAGCGCAGTTGGGCAGCCGGTAGGGTTAGGTCATCGATATCTCCTGGCTTTTCGGCCACCGCCTGCTCAGCCAGGCAGACGATGGCCACGTCTACAGTCGCAGCAGCCTTCACGGCGGCTTGGATGTCCAGCTCACGTTCGAAGTCGGCGCCCGGAACATGAACGACGTTCGCGGCCCCAATTTTGTCCCGGATAGCTTCAAGCAATGTCTTG
>JAUQPO010000361.1 GCA_030550335.1 Acidobacteriota bacterium | reverse complement strand
GAACGGGAAACAGTGGCATTGCTCAGGCAGCGATCCCCACGTCCTAGGGGCAGCGAGCGCGCGATGTTGGTAGCCGAAACAACCAGGTTCGCTTGCGTCAGCGGGACCAATTTCGGCTTGGCGGTCTTGCCTGATGTGGGCAACAGTAACGCCGCGTCGTTGGAGGTGGTTGGGGAAGTATGCCTGGATTGGAAGCTAGCCGGAGTGCTCAAGCGCAGATCCAGCGGGGGTGTGCTCCGAGGCAAATTCTATGATCGGGACCTCAGTGCTGAGGTCACAGCTCGCGCCGGAGTCTTCAGCCCCGCAGCCACCGCCAGCAACTTTGGTCGCAGATCTGCCAGGTAAAAACTCGAGCTCGCGGGAGCTGTAGCGAAAGTTCGGCGGGGCGCACGCAGCGCCAGCGCTGAAGCTCAGCGACGCAACGGCCATCGTGGGGCCGCCCGGGCCGGTCAAGGCCACGCAGCGCGAAGGTCCGAAATGGTGTTCCCGAAGTGCGGCGATCGTGTCTTCGACCGACCGGGAAAGCTGGGCGTGGTTTATCCAGGTCTTGCCGTCGACCGTCAGCAAAGCGGGTGCTGCACTGCGCTCACTGCCGGAGCAGGCTGAGCAATGTCAGCTCAGACTTCTGTGTGGAGGCAAACTCTGCCGTGCACCCCCTCATTCGGATCAGCTTACCCTCATTGGTCATGGTTCTGGGGTCATTACTCTGACGTGCGCCTTACAGACCCGGCGCGTTCGGTACATAGCCAGTTCCACATGGGTTCGTAGGGCACCGCTTCAATTCAAGGCAAGATCCGATCGTACCGCAGTTCGCCGCCTTTGATGCGCCGTACGCCCTGCCAACCCCGCGCTTCCTGGAGCTTGGCTTGCTTGGCCTCGGCTTCCACTCGATCGAATAGTTGCCGAAGCCGTTTCACCACGTCCGGGTACTGGTTGGAAACGTCTCGCTGCTCGGCTGGGTCTGCCTCCATGTCGAAAAGCATCATGGGCTTGGGTGGATCTCCGGTCTGCACTCCAGGGTAAAGATCGGGTCGCGCCTGCTCGTAAGGCGCCAAGATCGTCACACCGTCCGGACCCCGCGGATCAACCCAGGTTTTCGGATCGGGAAGCCGCCGTAGTTCGGGTGCGCGCACGTGCAGCTTCCACTTGCCGCTCCGCACAGCGTAAAGCTGTGGGCCTGACATAATGAACACAGCCTCGTGCGGACTTTTGGTGCCTGGAGTAGTCATGAGCGGGAAGATATCCTTGCCGTCAATGATGCGATCTTCGGGCAGTTTCAGGCCCGCCAAGCGAACGAGGGTAGGGAAAATGTCAATCGCCCCAGCCACCTCGCGGACGACCAAGCCTTTCGGAATCCGACCGGGCCAGCGAGCGATAAATGGCACACGCACACCCCCGTCAAACGTATCACCTTTCATTCCACGTAACCCCCCTGTGGAGCCTCCGTACCAGGGACCATTGTCAGAGGTGAAGATCACCAGCGTCCGTTCGGTCAATCCCAGTTCGTCTAGCTTCCTCAGGACTTCGCCTACGGACCAGTCGAGCTCTCGGATTACCGCCGCATAGAGTTCCTGCGGGCCGCCTTTGGGCCTATAAAAGTCTTCGGAGACCGCCAAGGGTTTGTGAGGCATGGCGTGAGCCAAGTACAGGAAAAATGGCCGTTGCCGGTTCTTCTCCATGAAGGCGAGGGCTCGCTCGGTATATCTGCGGGTCAACAGGGCTTGAACCACGGGATATTCCACAACGCGCTCGTTCTCCACCAGCTGCACAGGGCGCATGTCATTCGAGTAGAGTATGCCGTAATACTCGTCGAACCCCCTTTCGCGGGGTAGGAAACCCGGGACGTGGCCCAAGTGCCACTTTCCGATGGCGCACGTGGCATAGCCGGCCTTCTTCAGCGCCGCAGCGATGGTAATCTCGGAGGCGGGCAAGCCGATGTCGTTCACCCCGTTGTCTGGTGCAGGGTTGCGCACGACGGTGGTGCGGAACGGGTATCGTCCTGTCAAGATCGAAGACCGCGAGGGAGCACAGTACGGCATAGGCATGTAGAAATCGGTGAAGCGCACCCCCTCGCTGGCCATCCGATCCAAATGCGGGGTCTCAAATCGAGGATGGCCGTAGGTGTGCAGGTCCCCGTAGCCGAGGTCGTCGGCCACGATCAGCACGAAATTGGGAGGCTGGGCAGCCTGAGCGGGCTTGCAGAGTGCCAGTAAAGCGAAGCCCAGGACAAAAACGACGCCTGTCCACATGGCGGATTCATTCTATCTCCCGCCTTGGGGGTCGTACTGGCGGCCATGTGGGGTTCAGGCAGGTGGTGGTTCGTCTAATTCCGTGGCTAGGTTTTCGAAGCGAGTATATTCCCGTAGGAAGGCTAGCTTGACTTTTCCGGTCGGCCCATTACGCTGCTTGGCCACAATGATTTCCGCGATCCCCCGCAAGTCCTCACGGTCGGGTTTGTAGTACTCCGGTCGGTAGATGAACAGCACGAGATCAGCGTCCTGTTCGAGGGAACCCGACTCGCGTAAATCGCTGAGCTGGGGGACATGATCTCCGGGACGGGTTTCTGGCG
Organism: Acidobacteriota bacterium; assembly: GCA_030550335.1. Taxonomy (GTDB): domain Bacteria; phylum Acidobacteriota; class Terriglobia; order Bryobacterales; family Bryobacteraceae; genus JAUQPO01. Next base: position 826 of record JAUQPO010000361.1, on the reverse strand, counting down.
CACGGCTGAGCTGGGACAGGACGAGCAGGGGAACCTCTAACTCTTTAGCCATGAGCTTGAGGCCACGCGAGAGGTAACTGACTTCCTGTGTGCGATTCTCACGTCGGGGAGTGCTCATCAGTTGCAAATAATCGATCACCACCAGGCCGAGGCCGTGCTCAGCTTTCAGGCGGCGTAACTTCGCATGGACGTCCATCAGGCCGATACCGGCCGTGTCGTCAATGAATAGTGGGGCTTCGACGAGCTCCGCTGCAGCTTTCTGTAGCCGTAATCGTTCCTGCTTGTTCAAAAATCCTGCCCGGAACTTCTGTTGGTCCACGCGCGCCGCTGCGCAGATCATGCGCGTTAAGAGCGATTCCTTGGACATTTCCAGGGAGAATACGGCCACCGTCTTCCTCAGGCTGGGGTGGGTCGCCACGTGATGGGCAATATTCAGGGCAAACGCCGTCTTCCCCATGGCTGGCCGGGCGGCCAGAATGATGAGTTCCCCCGCGTGCAAGCCGCCGGTCATTTCGTCGAGCTTGATGAAGCCTGTACTGAGGCCACGAGGTCGTTTAGTCGGGTCGAGAAACGCTGACAGGCCGCCCTCATATTGCTCAATGATTTGCGCTGGCGTGGCCAGCGAGTCCCGTACCATGTCACTGCCGAGGGCGAGTAAGGCTTCTTCGGCCTCAGCCAGGATTTTTTCCGGCTCTTCCTGCCCGAGTGTGCACCGCTTGATCAACTCCTGGGAAGTGTAGATGATGCGACGAAGCAGCGATTTTTCTTTGACGATCCGAACATACGCGTCCAGGTTGTAGATTTGCGGCAGGCCGTCGTCCAGCGA
>JAUQPO010000360.1 GCA_030550335.1 Acidobacteriota bacterium | reverse complement strand
TCACATCTTCCCCATCCAGCAGCACGCGTGGGGGAGGGTAGTCGAGCTCAATCCGCACAGTGCGAGCCAGTCGGCTGAGCTGCTCCTCGTCGGCCAGCGATAAGCCTCGCCGCAGTGCCGCCAAAGCTACCGCGCGATACATGGCACCCGTGTCGATGTACAAGTAACCAAGCCGCTCTGCCAAGCGCCGGGCGATCGTGCTCTTGCCCGCACCTGCTGGTCCGTCAATGGCAATGATCACCGGTGATCGATCCCCACCCATGGCAAACACAAAGATGTTACCCGCCGCTCGACCTTTCTCGAGCCTTTCTTCATCTTGCACTCCCCAGCGACCCTCTAGAATAGCGGCAGATGCAACGCCCAGAGTTCGAAGCGATCGTGGAACGCGCTCTGCGCCGGATTCCACGGGCGTTCCGCCGTCGCATGCAAAACCTGGTCATCATCGTGGAAGAGGAGGGGCCACCGGGCCTGCTGGGTTTATACGAAGGACAGCCCCTTGTGCATCGGAGCGTCTTCGATCCTTACCGGTTCCCCGACAGAATCGTCATCTTCCAGCGCCCTCACGAACGGCTAGCGCGGAATCCCCGTGACTTAGAAGAGCTGGTGTACGAAACTTTGTGGCACGAGATCGGCCATTATTTCGGGCTCAGCGAACGAGCGATCCGCGCCGCCGAGCGGCGACGCCGCCGGAGCACTTGACCGACTCACACTCGGAGTTTCCCGCCCCCTCAACGCCGCTGGGTTCCAGGCCGCTGCCCGGATCCCAAAGAAACGCCCATCGGTTGGCCCGAAGGAAACCCTAGGTTCGGAGCGGAGGGTGCGACCCCACTCGTGCCGGGGCCCTGCGGCCGAGCCTGCACCACTCCTGGTGTGGCCCGTAGCAGCGCAGGATCTCGCCGGAAGTCGTAAATGAACTCCCATTCCTCGTACCTCGTCCGGCCCTGGTAGACCATAATGCTTTCTCCCCGGGAGGTGGTGGCCACGCCGGCTATGCCCCCACCAATCAGTTGGGGCTGGGCTGCCCCAGCTGCTGCAGCCGTGGGCGGTCCCCCAGGCCGGGGAGAGGTCAGAATCTGCTGGATCAGTTGGATAGCCGGATTTTGGCCCGACGGCTGCGAGGGGCCTGCAGTTCCCAAGGGCGCGGGCTGAGGAGGAAGTGCTGGACTCGGCACTACCGCGACGCCAGCACCAGAGGCACTAGCACCACCAGCGCTGGGCGGTTGAGGCACAAATGGCACATACGCCTGGCCGAAAGGAGTTGGGGTCGCCCCACCGCTAGCCTCCTGACCGGGTGCCAACCGGCCCACCGCTGGCGGTCCAAATGTTTTCATGACGGTCTGCGCCGGAACCCCAGCGGATTGGCCAGGCTGACCACCCGGCAACAAGAAGGCGGGTACTACGCCTAGGCCTGCGGGTTGGCTCGGAGCCGCACCACCTGCCAACCCAGCCACAGCTCCTGCCCCACTAGGTGACTGCGCCGGCATAAGCCCAGCGGGCACTTGACCCGCAGCGGGCTGTAGCTGGCCTTGCTGTACCCCCGGCACACCAAACGCCACCGGAGGACCGGGTACAGATTGACCTTCCATTCCGAGCGGTGGCGGCCCTAGCGTTGCCTGCTGTTCCCATGGCGTCGAGGGTTGGCCTGCCGGTGGTGCTAGAGCACCGACCCCCAGAGGCCCATATGCTGTAGGCTCGCCCGGTGCCTGCACCGGTGGGCCCCAGGCAGCCTCCGAGGGACTTGCCACCGAACCAGTCTCGCGTCCTGCCGCCGCAGCACCCTCAAGAAAGGACTCCGCAGCGACGGGAGGCCGGTCACTGGCACCCCGGCGGAAAGGCTGTCCTGGTTCGGGAGACTCAGGGCTCGTTACGGCTGGCTCAGTCGAGCCGAACGCCGGCCGTTCGGTGATGAAGGAACTTGTTTGACCTGGGGTTCTGTCAGTCCCTTTCGACTCTCGCGGCTTATACAGGAGGGAATCCGTGAAAACACCAGTCGCGTCGATGTGAATCAACCGCCACTCGTCTCGGCCGGTCATCGGATCGCGGTACCGGCGCCGGAGGAAACGAACGCCGGCCGCACCTTCCAGGTCTTCCAGGGAGGCTGGATACCGCTTGAATTTTCGCACGTAAAGCTGGATAGCGCGGCGGTACTGCTCACCGCGGAAAATCAAATCCTGCTCGAGGATTCGCTGCGATTCGAAGACCAGCCGGGGGAGTTCTTTATAAAGGGCAATCGCCACTGCCGCCGCCATCGCGAGCAGCAGCAACAGTGCAAACCCCTCCTGCCGCTTGTGAGGTACGACTGAAGAGTTGTTGTCGCGCATCATGGTGCGTGTGCGGCGCCGCGGCTTCACGGCTGCTACATGCATAGACGCTGCGACGCCGCACCGCGTGGTAGGGCTTCAGTTCCTCCCCCACCTACATTCACCCGCCGTTACCACGTTAACACCAGGGCCAGCTTAATGAACCGTGGCAAGTTCCGCTGCGTGGGGTCCAACTGGCCGAACAGCGGGCTCGTCACGTTGTTGCCGCCGCTGGCCAGCGTGGCGAACCACGGGTGGTTGAACGCGTTGATCATCTCAAAGCGGAACTGCAGATTCATCCGCTCACGCACTGGGAAGCGCTTCATCAGCGACAGATCCCAGTTGTGGTAATCCGGCAAGCGCACGTCGCTGAAGCGGGTGGGGAAGTCGCGAAGTGTATAAGGCTCCTGAGCAGGAACTCGCTTTCCAGTCACTGGGTCATCCCAGAGCGACGTGTTGAACCAGCGTTCCAGCCGGCGCTCTTCGGGGGGCAGCTTGGCGCTACCCGGTCGAACTTGCTTGGCATTCGGGTAGTCGATGGCCCAACCGCTCATCCAGGTGATGTCCCAGTTGAGCTGCCATCCACCCAGAGCCCAGTCGAGAGCTTTGGGCCAGTTGCCTCCCACAGCCTTGCCGCGGCCAAAGGGCAGCTCCCAGATGCCCACGAGAGCCAGCTTTTGAGGAGCATCCTGCTCGGTGGCCGAGCGCTTCTCAAGCGGTGTCTTCGTCGGATCGGTCAGTACGAAGTCCTGGGCATTGAGCATCGAGACTTGCTCGAGCGTCTTGCTGATGGTGTACGTCGCCAGGAAGCTGAGGCCGTGCGAGTACCGCTTGGTCACCTTCAGCTGCATCGCGTCGTAGCGCTGCTTACCGATGGGTACGCTCTGGAAAGAGACCCCGGTGTACTGTGGGAACGGCAACAGCAGCTGCTGCCTAGGGATGGTGGAACCATTTAAGCTCGGGTTGCTGGGGATCAGACCAGCCATCGGGTTGGGCACTTTTTCGGTGTAGTAAGCAGTGTCGATGGCTCCGGTAGGCGTACGACGGCCCAGCTCGGATGCGGGAATTACGTTAGCCGAGACGTTGATCGGTAACTTGCGCATGA
>JAUQPO010000359.1 GCA_030550335.1 Acidobacteriota bacterium | reverse complement strand
ACGCGAAAGCGCAAGCTGTTGGAGAAGCAAAAAGAAGGCAAAAAGCGACTCAAGCGGGTGGGACGCGTGGATATCCCCCAAGAGGCGTTTTTGGCCGTGCTAAAGGTAAACCCTCAATAGCAGGTCCGGCGTCGGCAGCCCCTCCGGTGGTTTTCATGGTAAGCAGGAACGATGTCGTGCGACCCATTCGTAGGCACGTCGTCCCAACCACTCTATGGGAGGCAACCTGCCGATAGGGGCCAGCCAAAACCACAAGGGGAGCCGGCTGGCTATGCGAACCCAGGCTGCATAGCCACCAAAAAGGCGGCCGCGATCCCAAAGCTTGAGCTCACGCAGGGCTTCCTCAGGTGCAATGCCCAGCTCAGACAGGATCCTGGGATCGGACAGGCCAACGTAGCGAAACTGCCGGAACCAGTCGAGTGCCTTTAACCAACGGACGCTGCGCGAACACAGACGGCAACGGTCGTCGTAGATGACCCAGCGGGTATGTGGATCAGCGTGCACAGCTCACTCCAGACCACGTCCTTGCTGCGTATTCGATAACGAACGCACTTCACGCAGTGCCTGTCCTACGATCGTACGAGAAGGCGACGTGAATCCCTCTAGCATTTAGGATCTCCGTCGTGCTCTTAGAGAGGCCGTGGGCGAACTTGCGAGCCCTGACGACCGATCGAAACGTTTCCGGCCGTCTATCCTCACCCGTTGCTCTTCACCTATGCAGCTGCAAGCTCTGCCTCTTCTGTCAGTGGCCCGCGCTCTGGACCAACCCCAGCTCGGCGCTGGTGCATCGGAGATGCTCTCCCCCGAGGCGAGCCCTGTCTGCGCGACCCAAAGCCACCCGGAGGCTGGCCCGGACGCCAACCACAGAGCGCCTTGCTCAAACAGCTTCTCCCAAATCCGGCGGCTCCTAACGCGCGCTTGGAAAAGCTTGTCCAGCCCGTTGGCCTCGCTGCTGCAAAAAGCGCCAGGGCAGCGACGTGCGCGTTCATAAAAACTGACGGCGAGGCCAACCCTCTCGGGCGCCTCGCCGATGGAACACAACCCTCAACTACGGCGCCGACCCAGGCCCGCCTTGAACTCCTCCAGAGTTAGGAAGCCATCCCCATCCTTGTCCAAACGCTTAAAGTTCTCGGTTCTTTTCTGTTTGATCTCTTCGGTCTTGGCTGGAGCAATGTACTCCTCCAAACTAAGCTTGCCGTCCCCGTTGGCATCCAGCTTGGCAAAAACCTTTTCGGGGTCGGGGCGCTGTTGAGCCCAAACCGCAGGAGTTACCAACCCCAGAGCTAACAAACCGGCGAACGCTGCGCTCTTTACCCGCCTCATGTCAGGCACCTCCTTGACCGGGACATCCCATGGGATCGAGAACTTTCGTAACCCACAATACCACCGCTAAGTGGATTGGGCTGCTCGATTCCATACGTTGGTGCGATCTAGTTTGGGTCCTCCCTGTTGGCAAACCGGATCGACTCTGTGGCTGCTGGTGGGGCCACTCGACCCTGCCAACTAAAAAGGGGCGATCGATGTTACCCTAGGTTTAAGTACCTGCCACGCGCGTCTCAGACGGGAGCAGTAGCTCGCCAGCAGGAGACGCCCAACGCTCGAGAATGCGATATAGGTAACCTAAGATGGCCGTCCAAGACGTCCCCCAAACGCAAAGCGCTGAAAAGATCAAGCGGAATCCCAAGGCTCCTCGACAACAGCTGCCGTTACTCGATATGGAGCTGCGGCGGACCACCCCCGCAGAGGTCTCGCTCGGGTTCACCAAAGACCAAGCTATTGCGGAAGCCCTGCGCTGCGCCAACTGCAAGGATCCAAAATGCCAGGAGGCCTGCCCGATCCACACCGACATCCGAGGATTCATTGACTGCGTGGCACGGCAAGATTTCGACGGGGCCTACGCTGTTTTGCAAAAGACCAACCCGTTCCCCGGCATTTGCGGGCGTGTCTGCCAGTACGAGCTTTTCTGCGAAAAGGCTTGTGTGGTCGGAAAGCGGTTCGCGCCGGTAGCTATTGGCTCGCTGGAGCGTTTCGTAGCCGACTACCATCGGCAAACTGGCGCGGAAGATCCGTTACCGGAAATCGAGCCGAATGGGCTCAAGGTTGGGATGGTCGGTAGCGGGCCTGCATCGCTGATTTGTGCTAATGACCTGGCGCGGAAGGGTTACAAGATCACGGTTTTCGAAGCGTTGCACGAGCTCGGCGGAGTGCTCTGTTACGGGATCCCGCCTTTCCGCTTGCCGAGAGATGTCATCCGGGAAGAGATCCGACGACTAGAGAAGTTGGGGGTCGAGTTCAAGACTGACTTCATCGTCGGCAAGACGGCCACACTGGAGGAGCTGTTCGAGGCTGGCTACGCCGCGATCTTTTTGGGTACGGGTGCGGGACTGCCATGGCTGCTGGGCATCCCAGGGGAGAATCTAATCGGCGTTTACACAGCCAACGAGTTCCTGACCCGGATCAACTTGATGCACGCCTACGAGTTCCCGAAAGCGGACACACCGGTTCTGGTGGGTAAGCGCACGGTGGTCGTTGGCGGCGGGAACTCGGCCATGGATGCAGCCCGGTGGGCCATCCGTCTGGGCTCGGAAACGACCATCCTGTACCGCCGCGGAAGGGCGGAGCTGAAGGCGCGGCTCGAAGAGATCGCTCACGCGGAGGAGGAGGGCGTCAAGTTCGAATACCTAGCGGCACCCGTGCGCTTGATTGGTGACGAACGGGGATTCGTCAAGGAGATCGAGTGCATCCGGATGCAGTTGGGCGAGCCGGATGAGTCTGGGCGGCGCAGCCCGGTACCGATCCCCGGTTCGGAATTCCGCATCCCAGCTGACACGGTGGTGGCGGCTATCGGACAAGGGCCCAACCCAACACTGCAGCGGGAGACCCCGCAGCTGGTCACCCAGCGGGGCAAGATCGTAATCGATGAAAAGGGCAAGACCAGCATCGATCGGGTTTACGCTGGTGGCGACGTAGTCCGTGGAGGTTCCACGGTCATACTGGCGATGCACGATGGCCGCCGTGCTGCTCAAGCCATCGACGAGGCGATGCGGGAGAAGTTCCCGGAGTACTTCACCAAGCGAGTCCAGGTATTTATCCCCGCTAAGCGGGAGCTCCCTGAGCAAACCTTCCGGATCCTGAACAAGCGACAACTCTCGCCGGAGATTTTCCTGTTCGAGATCCATGCCCCGGCCATTCAGCAACACTGGAAGCCCGGCCAGTTTGTGATTGTGCGCCCGCATGCTTCCAGCGAGCGCATCCCGCTGACGCTGGTAGAAAGCGATGCTGCGCGGGGCTCCGTGACCCTAATCGTTCAAGCGATTGGGAAGACCACCGTGGAACTAGCCGAAATGGAGGCGGGCGAGCGCCTGGCGGACGTGCTTGGCCCGCTGGGCAAACCGGCGCACATTGCTCGACTG
>JAUQPO010000034.1 GCA_030550335.1 Acidobacteriota bacterium | reverse complement strand
TGCAGTTCGGCGTCTCCTACACGTTCTCCAAGACCCTGGGCGTGGGTGCGGGAGACTTCGATGGCGTGAGCCCTTACTTCTCCATGCGCAGGCGCAACTATGGGCCGTTGAGCTACGACGCACCGCACGTACTGGTGATCAACTACACCTGGCAGCTGCCTAGCCCGCAGCAACCGATCTTGAAGGCAGTTCTGGGCAGCTGGGTCATCTCGGGTATCACGACCTTCCAGTCCGGGTTCCCCTTCACACCAGGCTTCAGCACCACCGACGGTGCGGACATCACCGGCTCCGAAGAAGGTGCTCGTATCGATGTGATCGGCGACCCGCATCTACCGAAGAGCGAGCGCACATTCTCCCGCAACTTCAAGACGGAGATGTTCGCTCGTCCTGCCAAGGGCAGCTTCGGCAACGCGGGCGTAGGGATCCTGCGCGGTCCGGGCATCAACAACTGGGATATAGCGATCTCCAAGCGTATCCCGGTGGCTGGCGAACAGCGGTATTTCCAGTTCCGTGGCGAGTTCTTCAACGCCTGGAACCATACGCAGTTCTCCGGCCTAGACACGACCGCGCGATTCGACCCGGCTGGCAAGCAAGTGAACCCGAACTTCGGCGCTTACACCTCGGCGCGTGACCCGCGGCGCATCCAGTTGTCCCTGCGGTTCATGTTCTGAAGGACAATTCGGTAGTGAAGGGGCGGGTACCGCTGCTCACGGTACCCGCCCCTTTGCTGTTCCTGGGAGAAACCCAGCCGACTGCGCCGACGAACGGAGATCAACCGGACGCAGGATGCGTGGGAACAGGTTGCCGCAAAGCGATGCCTAGCTCGCGCAATTGGTGTTCCGGTACAGGGGCAGGAGCGTCGCACATCAGGTCGGTCCCTTTCGCAGTCTTCGGGAACGGGATCACCTCGCGGATCGAGTTCTCCCCAGCCAGAATCATCACCAGCCGATCCAACCCCAAAGCGATTCCTCCGTGTGGCGGCGCCCCGTACTCCAGGGCTTCAAGCAGGAATCCGAAGCGCTGCCGCGCTTCTTCTTCCGAGAACCCCAAAGCCTCGAAAACCTTCGCCTGCACGTCGCGACGGTGAATACGGATTGAACCGGAGCCAATTTCCACCCCGTTCAGGACCAGATCGTAAGATTTCGCCCGGCACGAAGCAGGGTCAGTCAACAGCTTGTCCAAATCCTCCTCCCGAACGGAGGTGAAAGGATGGTGTGCGGCAACCCACCGGTTCTCTTCTTCGCTCCACTCGAACATCGGGAAGTCCACCACCCAGAGCAGCACCAGGCGGTTGGGATCCAGCAACCCGTGGCGGTCCTTGTACTTCTGCGCCGCATGTAAGTGAAGTTGTCCACAAGCCAGCAATACTGTTTCTTCAGGACGCCGAGGTGGTGGATCTCCTTCCCAAGTAGCCAGCAACAGGAGATCGTCCTGGGTTGCGCCCACACGCTCCCGCACTTGCTCAATCAACGCAGGGTATTTCTTCGCCAGGGCATTGATATCGTCGTAGACCTTCAAGCCTCGTTGGCGACCGAATTCCGCCAACTCAGCACGCTCTTTCCGGCTCACGGGTCCAGTTTTGGGCGTCCGGATAGCGACCAAGGGAAGCCCGTCGCGCACCAGCCCCGTCTCAGTGAACAAGTCCGTGACCTCTCGGAACGGCGGCAGCCGCAGGTCAGGTTTGTCCGTCCCATAAGTGTGGAGGGCTTCGTCGTAAGTCATGCGGGGGAACGGCCGGCTGATTTTGAACCCTGCTACCTCGCACACCCGCTCCATCACCGGTTCGATCACGTCAAAGATGTCCTCCGGCCGCACGAAAGACATTTCCAAGTCCAACTGGGTGAACTCGGGTTGGCGGTCAGCCCGCAAATCCTCGTCTCGGAAACAGCGAACGATTTGGAAATACCGTTCATATCCCGCTACCATCAGCAACTGCTTGAACAGCTGGGGGGACTGGGGGAGAGCGTAAAAATAGCCGGGCTGGATTCGGCTTGGCACCAGGAAGTCCCGGGCGCCCTCCGGCGTGGAGCGAGTCAGGAACGGCGTCTCGATCTCCAAGAAACCCTGTTTGTACAAATGCTCCCGGATAGCGAACGAAATCCGAGACCGCAGCGTGATGTTGCGCATCATGCGCGGTCTTCGCAAGTCCACGTAACGGTACTTGAGACGGACTTCTTCGTTGACCTGGACCCGGTCCTCCATCGGGAATGGGGGCGTGCGCGAGTCGTTCAGGATCCAAAGCTTGTCTGCGATGACCTCGACCTCTCCAGTGGGCAAATTGGGATTGACGGTTTCGGGCGCTCGTTGAGCCAACAAGCCTTCCACCGCAACCACATACTCGGGACGGAGCAGCTGTGCTTTCTCATGGGCCGCAGGATCCACATCCGCCCGGAAAACCACCTGCGTTATGCCATCTCGGTCGCGCAAATCGATAAAGATGACTCCTCCCAAGTCTCGCCTGCGGTGTACCCAACCGAACAGCGTGACGCGTTGCCCGCTGTGGCAGACTCGAAGCTCTCCGCAAGTATGCGTTCGTCTCAAGTCACCCAAGAAGTCGAGAGGCACTTTCGGCTGCATTGAACGATCTCCTCGCCAACCGATCCAAAAGCTCGGCCTCCGTAACTTGGATCTGTTCGCCGGAATCCATCTGGCGTAGGGTCAACCGTCCCTGGCGAAGCTCATCTTCGCCCACGATGACCGTATGCCGCGCGCCCAGGCGATGAGCGAGCTCAAGCAAGCGTTTGAGCTTGCCCCCGTAGCCGACCTCCACGGCCAACGATTGACGCCGCAGCCGGGAGGCCAGACGAGCCGCTTCCGCAACGGCCTCTTCGCCAACAGGCGCGATGAACAAATCCAAAGCCGGCTCCAGCGAGCGGCCCTGCTTCGTCAGCAAGGTTTCCAACACCAGCACCAACCGGTCTTCCCCAATCGAAAAACCGATACCAGGCGCAGGCTGCTTGGCCCCTAGCTCTTCTGCCAACCCATCGTAACGCCCACCGCCGGCTATAGCGTTTTGAGCCCCGAGCGCACCATGAGTGATCTCAAAGGTTGTGCGGGTGTAATAATCCAGCCCTCGCACGAGCCGCGGCTGAATTTGGAAGGAAATTTGCCGGTCTTCCAACAAACGCTGGACCAGTGCAAAATGCTCACGGCACCTGTCACACAAGTGGTCCAGGATCGTTGGCAACTGTTCGATCACCGCCTGATCGGCTTCGACTTTGCAGTCCAACACCCGCAGCGGGTTGGTCTCGGCACGGCGCTGGCAATTGACACACATCCGTGAGGCCACCGGCTGGAGGGCTCGCCGCAAAACCTGCAAGTAAGCGGGCCGGCAATCACGACACCCTACTGAGTTCAACAGCAGTTGGAAGTCGCGCAGCTCCAGAGCCTCCAGTACACGAACTACCAGCTCGATCAACTCGGCATCGATCCAGGGGGATTCCGAGCCAATACACTCGGCCCCGATCTGATAGAACTGCCGGTAGCGGCCTTTTTGGGGCCGCTCGCGGCGGAACATCGGCCCCATGTAGTAAAGCTTCTGAAGGCCCGGACGCTGGTCCAGGCGGTGCTCAATGTAAGCCCGAATGACCGAAGCCGTGCATTCTGGTCGCAGGGCCAGCTGGGACCCATCCCGATCCACGAAAGTGTACATTTCCTTGGTGACTATGTCGGTCTCCTCTCCAACGCTGCGCACGAACAAGGAGACGTCCTCGAGAATGGGTGTGCGGATTTCCTGGTAGTTATACCGCCGGAAAACTTCCCGGCATACCGCTTCCACGTGGTTCCATAAAGCAGTCGTGGGAGGTAACAGGTCTCGGGTCCCTTTGACAGCTCGGATCACGGCTCTCACACGACCGGCCGTCAGCCGGTAACAGAACATTCTCCGGTGCGCAACGCCGCCCTTCGCGAACCGCCCAACTGCCCAACTGGAATAGCCAAAGGCCAGGCACGCTAGCGCGCTCGTTCGGCGAGCACCGATTCCGCTCGCGGTTCCGATCCACCATGCTAGCACAGCAACCGGGAGCGGGCTTGCCGGTACAATCGAGCATATGGTTGCCAGGTGGTTACTGATCGCGTGCTTGTCAGTGGCCAGCGTCGCTCAAGCGCAAAAGGCGCCGTTCACTGTCGAGGCGTTGATGCAAATCCAACGGATCAGTGACCCGCAGCTCTCACCCGACGGCCAGCGGGTAGCCTTTGTTGTGCAAACTATCGATCTGGAGAAGAATGCTCGGCCGCGGCATATCTACGTCGCTTCGCTGAACGGTGGCACGCCCCGGCGCCTGACCTGGGCAGGTGAGTCCAACTACCGGCCACGTTGGTCGCCCGATGGTCGTCGAATCGCGTTCATTTCCGACCGTAGCGGGACGAATCAGGTTTGGATCATGGACGCTGACGGCCAAAATCCCAGGCAGATCACTGACGTCCCCGGGGGTGCCGACGGGGTATTGTTCTCACCCGATGGCCAGCGCTTAATCTTTACCACCGAAGTTTATCCGGATTGCCCCAATATGGCCTGCAACCAGGAGCGCTTGCAGCGGGAAAAAGACAGCCCGGTAAAAGCGCGCATTTATGAACGGCTTCTTTACCGCCACTGGGATCACTGGCGCACCGCCCGGCGAAGACACCTGTTCGTCGTCAACATCGACGGAACGGGCCTCAGAGATCTCACCCCAGGCGATCTCGATGTCCCCCCGTTCTCTCTTGGTGGGCCGGATGATTACGCGATCTCCCCCGACGGGAAGGAGGTTTGCTTCGTTGCCAAGCCGGATCCGAATCCAGCTACCAGCACCAACACCGAGCTGTTCGTCGTGCCAATCGAGGGTGGAGAGGTCGTCCGACTCACGCAGTCGCTCGGTGCTGACAACTCCCCGGCTTACTCACCCGACGGAACCGCGCTCGCCTGGCGGACGCAAGTGCGAGGAGGCTACGAGAGCGACCGCTGGCGCCTGGCGGTGATGCGCCGCAAACCGGCAGAGGCTACCCGAGCGGCTACTGGTCCGGGCGTGTCGACTCCAGGAACTCCACAGCCTCAAACCGTGGCCAAAATTACCGCCCCCGAGGGGACAATAGCAGAAGCAAGCTCGCCGCCCGCGCGTTGGGACCCATCCACCACTATCGTCCTTACGGAGGGCTTGGACCGACCCGTACTCGAGTTCATCTGGGCGCCGGATTCCCAGCGAATCTTTTTCACGGTCGAGGACCGGGGTCGACGCAATATTCATCTGGTGTCCGCAGTAGGCGGCGCCAGCCGGTTAGTGGTTACCTGCTCCTGCAGCCTAGGTGACATGCAGATCTCGCGGGACGGTAAGACGCTCGTCTACACGCAGCAAAGCGGCTCACGGCCGGTGGAGATCTATGCGGCCTCAGCGGCTGGCGGAGCACCGCGCCCTGTAACGAACTTGAACCAGAACATTCTCGATCGGTACCACCTGAGCCCATACGAGGAATTCCGCGTTGAGGCCCCGGACCGCACGCCCGTGTACAGCTTTATGATCAAACCTCCGAACTTCGATCCGTCACGCCGGTACCCGGTTCTGGTTTTGATCCACGGCGGTCCGCAAAGCGCCTGGACGGAAAGTTGGAGCTATCGTTGGAACGCCCAGGTATTTGCCGGAGCAGGCTACATTGTCGTGATGCCCAACCCGCGGGGCTCCACCGGGTACGGTCAACGGTTCACTGACGAGATCAACGCCGACTGGGGCGGCAAAGTCTATCAAGACATCATGGCAGTGGTGGACTACGTCGCCTCGCTGCCTTATGTAGACCCAGACCGCATGGCCGCTGCAGGGGGTTCCTACGGCGGTTACATGGTGAATTGGATTCTCGGCCAAACCCAGCGATTCAAGGCACTGGTGAGCCATGCGGGTGTCTTTGACTTGCGCAGCTGGGCGATGGAGACCGAAGAACTCTGGTTCCCAATATGGGACTTGCGCGGCATGCCCTGGGAAAATCCGGAAACTTACGAGCGCTGGTCTCCGAGCAACTACATCCGGAATTTCTCGACACCTACTCTGGTGATCCACGGCGAGCTGGACTTCCGGGTGCCGTACGGGCAAGCACTCCAGCTATTCACAGCGCTACAGATGCGGCAGGTACCTTCAAAGCTTCTGATCTTTCCAGACGAAGGTCACTGGGTTTTGAAACCACAAAACAGCGTGCTCTGGTATCGTACGTTCCTGGATTGGTTGAACCAGTGGCTGCGTGTGCCCCAAGGTTAGCTCGATAGCGCCCGTCGATTGGACCTAACGCTCTAGTTCGATAAGTGCCCAGGTCTGGGGTGCATTCTCTAGACACGTGTATTCAGTGCTCCGCCAGTTGGGAGCTTTCTTCAGGTCCAATAGTGGCTCGTTCCGAGCGTTCCCGGCGATCTCGCTACTGCGCCGCCAGCCAGAACTGGCTCAAGCCGATCCCTCCGATTCGACATCGCTCCGAAGTGTCGGGCACGGTCGCCGGACGATGGATTGCCGGTGTCTAGCACAGAATCCAGATGGTCCAAGGCTAATCGGGGCGTAGAGCTGGGCGCCAAGGAAGCTAGCCCTGCTTGCCACAACAACTGTTGTCGGACCTTCACCGACCAGGTGCCACAGACCGAAACTGGAAGATTCAGCGATCGGTTGCCCCCCACGACAGACACCGTAAGCACAGGTCAAAAACAGGCCGCGACGATAAGAACTGCCCCGCGGCAGCAGATGCAGCCAGCTAGGGGTGGCTGTGTGTCCAGTGCCAGAGCCGGATTGAGTGGCAATCGCTTTACAGGATTAGGGAACCCTGCGGTGAGGTTGGCGGGATGGTGCAGGCAAAGCCAAGGCTCAGGAAGGCGTCTGGGGCAACTGGTCGGTAGCGGTCAGTGCAGCAGGTTCCAGCGGCAGCCCAGCAATTGCCCGGCGCAATAGATCCAATGCTGCTTGTGTGGCGAGCTGCCGTACTCGCTCTCGATCACCCACGAAGCGGTATCTCTGCACGTACGTGTCGTGGGGGCACGCAATACCGATGAAAACTGTCCCCACCGGCGTTTCCGGCGTGCCTCCTTCAGGTCCAGCAATCCCTGTGACTGAGACCGCGTAGGTACTGCCGGCCCTCAGCCTCGCCCCTTCGGCCATGGAGCGAGCCACGGGAGCGCTGACAGAAGAAAATTCCGCAAGCTCCTCCGGGGAGACCCCCAACAGTTGCCACTTCATCTGGTCCGAGTAGGTGAGGAAGCCGCCCACGAAATACCGTGAACTCCCCGGAACCGAAGTCAGCCGGGCGCCGACCATACCGCCGGTGCAACTTTCGGCCACGGCGACGGTGGCATTGCGGGCCACAAGCATTTCCCCAACGACTTCTTCGAGCGATCGCCCATCGCGAGAATACACTCGGTCACCCAGCAAAGCTTCAATTTGCGGTCCGATCTCCTGGAGCAGCGCCTCGGCCTCTTCCTCTGTCGCACAACGGGCGCGTAGAATCACCTGGATATCGCCTGGAGCCGCTAAAACCGTAGTCGCGACCTGCGGGTACCGCCGGTAGACCGGTGCGATCAATTGATCCAGCTCCGATTCCGGCATCCCAGCTACCCGCAAATGCAGTGTGCGGATCAGCTGTCGCGGCACAAGCCGCTGAAGCCGCGGAGCACATTCCCGGCTGTACATCGATTTCAACTCGACCGGTGGCCCAGGCAACAGCACCACGACCCGGCCGGGTGCATATTCGATCCACTGGCCCGGCGCCGTGCCTTTGTCGTTGGTCAAGATCTGCGCGCCTTCGATAATGAACGCCTGGCGGCGGTTGATTGCCGGCATTTGCCGGCCCGCACGCCGGAATCGCTCTTCGATTTGCTGGGCGATTTCCGGGTGGAAGACCAGCGTGCGGCCCAATGCGTCCGCGACCGCCTCGCGGGTGACATCGTCTTCGGTCGGCCCTAGCCCACCGGTGGTGAACACTAATTCGGACCGCTCCATGGCCATTTTCACGAGGGTAGCCAAGCGCGGCCGATCGTCTCCGACGACAGCCTTGGCAACTACCTCGATGCCGAGGGCGTTCAGCTGCTCGGTCAAATAGAGCGAGTTCGTATCGACCCGTGTCGGGCTGAGCAATTCGGAACCCACCGCGATGATCTCGGCGTTCATGTCTTCCCACGACTCCCCGCAGCGTTCAGGGCCGGTTCACGGCAACGGCTTACCCTCGATATCCACGTCCAGCCGGTATAAGGCGCTGTTGGTGGCGACGATCATAGCTCGCGAAGGCGTAAAGGCTAGGCCCACGATATTTGGGCCGGAGACGAACAACTCAGCGTTGCGATTCGGGTCGATACGCACGATACCTTTGCGACCGCCAATGGAGGCCGCCACGTAAAGGTTGCCTTGCGCGTCGAAGGCGAGTCCTTGAGGCCGGCCCAAGCCGCGGTAAAAGACTTCAACTTGCCCATCCGGAGAGATACGGTAGACGCAATCGTAGCTCGAGGTCGTTGGTCCGGTCACGTACAAGTAGTCGTCGGGCCCGAACGCCAGATGATAAGCCGCCATGGAAGGCTCCAGTGTGGCAAAGACAAAGATCTGCCGGTCCCGGCTGATCTTGAAAATTGTGCCCGAGCGGTCGCCGACATAGAGGTTGTCTTCGCGGTCAAACGCCAGCCCCGTAGCAACGCCCATTCCTTCTACGTACACCGACATCTGCCCGCGGTCAGTCACTTGGTAGACAATGCCGTCGTGCCGGCTAGAAACGTACAGCAAGCCTTCACGGTCGAAAGCCAGGCCGGTGGCGTTCATCAGGTCGGTAATGAACGGCTTGACATCATAGCTGAGGTCGATCTTGTAGACGGCAACGGGCGTCTTCTGCCCCCGCGAACCGCTGAGCGTCGTGTAAATGTTGCCATAGCGATCGACAACCGGGTTGGCTACCGGGTGGAGCGAGTCGGCAATCCGGAATCCAACGATGGAGATCCATGGATCCGTCTCCGCCTCGCCGTTGTCGACGACGATTTCGCCCACCATGGCTTCATCCGGGACGCGGGCCACAACAAAGTCCTCGGATGCGATGATCACTTGGGCCTGCAACCTGCCGACTTTCACCGTCGGCCGCTGATCCCGGACGAAGGCGTGCCCGTAGATGCAGAATTCGCCGCCCGGTATCGCTGCCACCGGCTCGACGCGTGTGATTTGAGGTTTGGTATTTGCCGATTGTTTCTTGCGCATAGCGCTGGTCAGATCCACCCGAGGTAGCCTGTCAACCACACCAGCCCACCGGCATAGGCACCTGCCAGTAGGTCATCCGCCACGATGCCCCAACCACCGGGCATCGCTTCCAATCTTCGGATGGGAGGCGGCTTGATCACATCCACAATCCGGAACCACAACCACGCCCACAACCATGCCACCCAGCCCTTTGGCAAAGCCCCCAACGCCGCCAGCCACTGGCCGACCACCTCGTCAATGACCACTATACTCGGGTCATCGTCACCAGTGCTCGCAGAGATCCGAGAAGCACTCCAGACGGCCAAGGGTACCAGCGCCACCGTCATCAGCCCCAGTTCCCATCCCCGCCAGCCACACCCGCGCGACAACCCATACGCTACGGCCAGCGCCGCTAAAGAGCCAGCCGTCCCGGGAGCTATTGGCATCAGCCCGCAACCAAAAAAGCTCGCCAGCAACCATGCTGTGCCATCAAACGCGCGTTCAGCCGGCTTCTTCATCCTCACATTCCTTTTCGTTGGGCAAAGCCGGCTCGCTTCCCACTTCGATAGGAGTGGAGATCACATACTTGCCATCCAGCCAATTGGCCAGGTCGATCAACTGGCAGCGTTTGCTACAAAACGGCATGTACGGATCGTCTATTGACACGGGCTTCTTGCAGATGGGGCACTTCATAGCTCACCCCTAGCCCGTCACCCACAAGTCTGCACGACGGTCAGTCGTGAGCCCGGCGACACTCCAGGCCCGTCTACCGACCTCTCCACCGCCACTACCTCACCCACAACGTCGTAATCCCCGCTATTCACTATCCGCACGCAGACCCGTTCGCCCGCGCGCAACGTCCTTGCCTCGGGATCGGTCACATAACAAACACCGTCGATCTCCGGAGCCTGGATCGGCAAACGAGCTCTCCAGACCGACCCATCCGGCGTTTCCAAAGCCTCGAGCAACGCCACGAACTCCTTGCCTCGAAGCGCTCGCAGACGCCGCCGGGTGATTTTTCGCTGAATGGCCATTAGGCGCCGCTTGCGGTGGTAAATCGTCCGGCCATCCACTTTCCCATCCAACCGGTAGCTCGCCGCTGTTTCTTCGTCACAATAGCCGAACACACCCAGCCAGTCGAACTCCGCCGCTTCCACGAACTGACATAGCTCGTGGAAATCCTGTTGGGTTTCACCAGGGAAGCCCACGATCATCGTAGTCCGGATGGCCACGCCCGGAATGGTTTTCCGGATGCGCTCGATCAACCGCAAGTAGCCCTCGGCTGACCCGCCCCGCCGCATCCGCTTTAACACCCGACGACTGGCGTGCTGCAGAGGCAGATCGATGTATTTGACCAGGGGATCGTACTCCGCGATGACTTCGAGCAACCGCTGGGTGATTCGATTCGGATACGCATAAAGGAACCGTATCCATCGGCCCTCGGCGCCTGGCAACCTGGCTAGGCGCTCCAACAAATAGGCCAGGCCATCCCGCAAGCCCAGGTCTTCACCATAGCTGGTGGTATCCTGACCCACCAAGTTGATCTCCTGGATACCTCGGGCAAACAAAGCAGCTACTTCCCGCTGGATGGACTCGGGCGTCCGGCTACGGAATGGCCCTCGGATCTTCGGAATGATGCAGAAGCTGCAAGTATGATCGCACCCTTCGGCGATTTTGACGTACGCGTAGTGCGAGGGAGTGGCCAGCACCCGCGGGCTAGCTTCCGAATACAAGTACGGCTGTGCCGGTCGCCCGTCCCAGGACCGACCCTCGCAAGCCTCGACGATCCGCTCAATTTCGTTCACACCGATGATCGCGTCGACTTCCGGAAGCTCCCGCTGAATCTCTCCCCCAAAACGCTCCACCAAGCACCCGGCGACGACCAGTCGTTTTAAACGCCCGGTGCGTTTGTATTCGGCCATCTCAAGAATCGTGTCAACGGATTCCTGCTGCGCCGGGTGGATGAAGCTACAAGTGTTGACCACGATGACGTCAGCCTCGCCCGGGTCGGAAGTCAACTCGTGTCCCCGCTCTCGCAAATACCCCATCATGACCTCGGAGTCGACGAGGTTTTTGGGGCACCCCAGGCTGACGACACCAATCTTCAAGGCAGGAACGACCCTCCCTAACCAACAGGATATCAGTGGCCCGCCAGCTGCTTGATTCAATAGCGCGAAGCGGGCCACTCCTCACAACCAGTCCGCCAGACCGCGCGGGACAGGTTTCAACACGCTTGCAGCCGGCGTACCGCCTCCTTCTTCGGCTGCGGCGGCTCCGGTACCGAAAAACTCCACAGTCGATCCCAGGACCGCTCTTTGTCCCACTCCGGAGTCGGCTCGAACCAGCCGCCTTCGGTCAGATGCTGTTTGCAAACTTCTTCGTTGAGCTCGATGCCCAGCCCTGGTCCTTCCGGAACTTTGACGAACCCATTCTGCACAATCGGCTTTTCCACCCCAGTGACCAGATCATCCCACCAGGGGACGTCAATGGAGTGGTGCTCCAGGACGAGGAAGTTTTCCGTCGCTGCCGCGCAGTGCACGTTGGCGAAGAAAGAGACAGGCGTGCCAGCAAAATGCATGGCCATGGGGACCCCATATTCCTGCGCCATATCTCCGATCTTTTTCGTCTCCAGCAACCCGCCGGCCGTGGCCAGGTCCGGATGGATAATATCGACCGCGTGCTCTCGACAGAGCACTTCGAAGGCCTCTTTCAGGTAGATGTCCTCGCCAGTAAGAGTGGGAACGTTAATGGAGTCAGTGATCTTTTTCAGCAGATCCGTGTACATCCACGGGATCATGTCCTCGAGCCAGGCCATGTTGTACTTCTCGAGCGCTTTGCCCAACCGAATGCAGGAGTTGACCCCTATGTGCCCGAAGTGATCCGCCGCCAGCGGGATCTCCCAGCCCACTGCTTCGCGAATTGCGGCCACGTATTCGCACATCAGCTCGATTCCTTTGTCGGTAATCTCAATCCCGGTGAACATATGCTGGGTTTGCATGACGTCCTTGAAGGTCTGGCCGAGCGGCTGAGTGATGGTTCCCGGCTTGTCGGCGATCAAGTTGATCCCCAAGTCCATCTTGAGGAAGGTGATGCCCCGATCGACCCGCTCTTTCATCCGGCGGGCGTACTCCTGCGGATCTTTCGATGGTGTGGTGTCCGCGTAAATGCGGATGCGGTCACGGAATTTGCCGCCGAGGAACTGGTAAGCGGGAACGCCATAGGCTTTGCCCGCCAGGTCCCACAAGGCCATCTCCACGGCCGATACACCGCCCCCTTGTCGGGCATGGAAACCGAATTGTTTGATCTTGCGGAAGATCTTGTCCACGTTGCAAGGGTTTTCGCCCAAAATCCGGCTTTTCAGGATCAGCGCGTAGGTCTTGCTCGCTCCGTCGCGAACCTCGCCGTAGCCAGAAATCCCCTGGTTCGTGTCAAGCCGGATGATCGGGATCCCTTGGTTGCCACCCCGGCTGATCATGGCCACACGCATATCGGTGATCCTCAGCTGAGAAGGCCGCGAGTAGGTTCTCACGTTTTGCAGTGCCGCTTCCAAATCCTGCTCTGACCAGAAGGTCGCAGCCGCCATCCCAGCAGCCGACGTCAAAAACGAGCGGCGGTCGAGCAGTTTCTTGACCGCATCCTTCATGGTTGACCGAAAACCTCCCGAGAAAGATTTCCCGACACACTGGCGCCGGGCTTCTCTTTATCATGCCATGCCGACCAAGCCGCTGAGCTCCGCTATCATGGACGATTTGGATTCCACCTAACAGGAGCCGGCCAGTATGGAAAAGCGACGACTGGGTAACAGCGACATGTGGATTACTCCTCTGGGAATCGGCTGCTGGGCCATGGGAGGACCCGGCTGGGCATTTTCCTGGGGGCCTCAAGACGACAACGATTCCATTCGGGCAATCCGGGCAGCTCTGGATGCCGGGATCAATTGGATCGATACAGCAGCCGTGTACGGCTTAGGGCATGCGGAGGAGGTGGTCGCCAAGGCACTCGAGGGCGTGACGAACAAGCCTTATATCTTCACCAAATGCGAGCGGAACTGGAACGAAAAAGGCGAGATCGTCAAGAGCCTCAAGCGTCAAGACATCCGTAAAGAATGCGAGAACAGCCTGCGCCGGCTCAAGGTGGACGTCATCGACCTGTATCAAATCCATTGGCCCGAGCCCGAAGAAGATATCGAGGAGGGCTGGGAGACTCTAGCTGAACTTCAACGCGAAGGTAAGGTCCGCTGGATCGGGGTCTCCAACTTCAGCGTGGAACAGATGGAGCGCATCCGCAAGATTGCGCCCATTACCTCGGTCCAGCCACCCTATTCGATCATTTCGCCCGAGGCTGAACAGTCGATCTTCCCATACGCCTTGCAGCACGGCATCGGTGTGATCGTGTACTCCCCTATGAAATCGGGCCTGCTCAGTGGTGCCATGACCCGCGAACGAATCGCCAACTTACCGCCCGACGACTGGCGCCGGCGCTCCCCTCACTTCCAGGAGCCTTTGCTGTCCAGGAACTTGAAGATCGCCGAATTCCTGAAACAGATCGGTGCGCGCCACGGCCGTACCGCCGGCGAGGTCGCTATCGCCTGGACCCTTCGGCATCCAGCTGTGACTGGCGCGATTGTGGGACTGCGCCGGCCGGAGCAACTCCAAGGTGTGATTGGGGCCATGGAGTTCCGGTTGAGCGAGGAAGAGATCGCCGAAATCGACCGGTTCCTCAAGGACAACCCGCCCCCAGCGCCCACCCGCGCGCTATGAGTGGCATGAGACAAAGCAGGCCCGCACCCATGTGCCTTCCGTCCGAACAATGAATCCGGTAGACTGGTGAATTCGAACGGCAGCCACGACGACGCTCATGAGCCCTCAGGAACTGGGTTTGTATTCGATTGGAATTGGGGACCGATTTGGGCAGCAGGGCGCAGCTCAATTACGGGCCTGCCGGATGGCCCTCGAACAAGGCGTGGAAATCACGCCGGTGTGGAACAAGTCCCACCGGGAACACACCATCGTCGGCTCGGATCCCTCGACTCAGAGGAACGCAGCCGACCGAGCTGTGGCGGAGCTTTCCTGGAACCGACCCTACTTCGTGGACGCAGACCACATCACGCTCGCCACGGTGGAGCCCTTCCTGCCCTACTGCGACTTCTTCACACTCGACGTAGCCGAAGACATCGGGCGAGCGGTCGAGCGGGCTGAAGCCGAAACGTTCATCTCACGTCACCCGGAACTGTGCGGCCGCCTGGCAGTCGAAGGATTAGATGACCCCCTGGAGATTACCCGAGAACAGGCCCTCGCTGCTGCCCAGAAATACCTCGCGGCAGTCCGGCAAGCAGGGAAGATTTATCGCTTCATCCGCGAACGAAAAGGGCAGGACTCCTTTGTCACCGAAATTTCCATGGACGAGACTGACAATCCTCAGACACCGGCTGAGCTGCTAGTCATCCTGGCTGCGATCGCGGACGAAGGAATCCCTGCCCAAACGATCGCGCCAAAGTTCTCTGGCCGGTTCAACAAAGGCGTGGACTACGTCGGGGACCCGGAGCAGTTTCAGAAAGAGTTTTCGGCCGATATTGCGGTGATCCGACACGCCACACGCACCTACCCGCTTCCGTCGGCTTTGAAACTCAGCGTGCATTCGGGGAGCGACAAGTTCTCGCTCTATCCCCTCATGCGGGCTGCGATGGTCCGGTCCGGTGCGGGAGTTCATTTAAAGACTGCGGGAACAACCTGGCTGGAGGAGCTTGCTGGGCTGGCTGAAGCGGGAGGCGAGGGCCTGGAGATTGTGCGAGAGGTTTACCGCGCCGCTTACTCGCGCCAGCAGGAGTTGACAGCCCCGTATGCGGCCGTCATTGACATCCGTCACGAAAACTTACCGCACCCAGACGCCACGACGCAGTGGACTTCTGAACAGTGGTTGCGAGCCCTGGTGCACAACCCCCGGGACCCGCTGTTCAACCCTGACCTCCGGCAGTTGTTACACGTAGCCTACAAGATTGCGGCAGAACTCGGTCAACGTTACCTCGACGCACTCGCTGCATGCCGAGATCAAGTCGCCCGCAGGGTCACGACAAACCTGTTTGAGCGGCATATCCGGCCACTATTCCTGAGCACATAGGAGAGTGCAGCTATGAGCTTCATCCATGACGATTTCCTGTTGACCACGCCCGCTGCTCGTCGCCTCTATCACGAACATGCCGAACCTCAGCCGATCCTAGACTACCACTGCCACCTCTCCCCGAAGGATATTGCCGAGAACCGGCGATTCCACAACCTCTACGAGATCTGGCTAGAGGGTGATCACTACAAGTGGCGTGCTATGCGGGCCAACGGCATCCCCGAGCGATACATTACCGGCGATGCCGAGCCGTATGAAAAGTTCCTGGCCTGGGCGCGCACCGTCCCCTACACCGTGCGCAACCCGCTGTTCCACTGGACACACCTGGAACTGAAACGCTATTTCGGAATCGATGCGCTGCTAGACGAAACCACTGCTCCCGAGATCTGGAAACGCGCCAACGAAATGTTGGCTTCTGATGAGCTCACCGTCCACGGAATCCTGCGCAAGTTCCGGGTGGTGGCCCTGTGCACCACAGATGATCCCACCGACGACCTCCGTTACCACCAGCAAATCGCCCAGTCAGGGCTGGAAACGAAAGTCTTCCCAGCCTTCCGTCCTGACCGGGCTCTCCGCGTACGCCACCCTGCCGAGTTCAACGCTTGGGTCGACCGACTCGCCGAAGCGGCGAACATCGAGATCCGTACCTTCGACGACTTTCTGGAGGCCTTGCGGCGGCGGCACGATTATTTCCATCAGATGGGGTGCCGGTTGTCGGACCATGGGTTGGAGTACTGCTATTCGGACCCCTGCCCACACGCGACCGCCGAGCGCATCTTCAACGAGACTCGCCAGGACAAGCCAGCCACGCCCGAGGACTTCGAATTGTTTGCCTCTTACATGATGCACTTCTTTGGAAAATTGGATGCCGAGAAAGGCTGGACCAAACAGCTACACCTGGGCGCCAAACGCAACGTGAATACACGCATGTACCTGAAGTTAGGCCCAGACACAGGGTTCGATGCCATAGGTGACTGGCCGCAAGTCGACCGGCTGGCGAATTACCTGGACCGCCTGGCCCAGGAAAACGCGCTGCCCAAGATCATCGTTTACAACCTGAACCCGGCTGATAACTATGCGTTCGCCGCCCTCATCGCATGTTTCCAGGACGGCTCCATCCCTGGCAAGTTGCAATTCGGCAGCGGCTGGTGGCACCTGGACCAAAAGGAGGGTATGGAGTGGCAACTCAACGCGCTCTCTAACCTGGGCCTGCTGCCTCGCTTCATCGGAATGCTGACGGACTCACGGTCCTTCCTCTCCTTCCCACGCCATGAGTATTTCCGCCGAGTGTTGTGCAATCTTGTCGGCCGGGACATCGAAAATGGCGAGCTACCGGACATCCCCTTCGTGGGCCGGATGATCGAGAACATTTGTTTCCATAACGCGCGGCAGTTCCTGGAATTGCCGCTGGAGTGAGACGGCAGGTGGAGCGCACACCTCCGGGCGAGGTCGATAATAGCTCTGCGCAGGGCAAGCCTTAACTGGAGTCCCGCACCATCCAAGGCGCTCGGAGCGCAAGCTCCCGGACTCAGTCTACCCGTGGTCCGGTGGAATCGCCGGCGACACGGGTACGTAATTCGCGCATGGTTTCCCGAGCCTGGCGACGCCCGGGCAGGCCCCAATTTTCGGTTCCTCCTGCCAGGTATTCCCCAACTGTAAGGCCGCGACGGTGTAGAACCTAGCCCGGTACGGTTGCCCGGGCGGTGCTCGGCTAGGAGGGGACAGTCGAGATCATCCATTTTTCCCTCGGGGTTGGAACTGGCCAAAGCTCTCACAGGGCTTAAGCCCGCCGGCAGCCGGAGAAGCCGGCCACTGCCCGGCGAGGGCCATAGCCTTCTGTGGGACTTCAACCGGAGCCAAGTCGCGCTTCACCGGACTGGCCCCCCTGGCCGATGGGCTCGATTGTCCTTCAAGCCTCGGAGGATTTCGTCAGAACTACTTGACAGTTTGGTGAGGTTTCGTTAGATACAAAGCTAAAGGCTGAAGCTACGGGGACTCACGGAAAGGGGGGACAACCGATGCGAATCCTTCGACCGCTAATGTGCAGCCTAGTGCTGTGCTTTTGCTTGCCGCCAGAGGCGCGGACACAAACCTACGCTGAGATCTCCGGCCTTGTGACTGACCCGACAGGGGCCGTCGTGCCCGGAGCTGCTGTCACCGTGACCAACGTTGCTACGCGTCAAACGCGCACGGTACAAACCTCCGCTGCAGGCGTCTACCATGTGCCCTTCCTCGTGCCCGGCACGTACGAAGTCCGCGTGGAAGCCTCGGGATTCCGCTCCGCTGTTCGTTCCAACGTCCTGCTGGAAGTGGGCGATGTGGCGCGTGTGGACTTCACACTGGAAGTCGGCGCGGTGACGGAGTCGATCGAAGTGGTCGGCGCAGCAGAAATGCTGCAGACCGAAAGCACGGCCCTGGGGACCGTGATCGAGAATAAACGCATTATCGACTTGCCGCTAAACGGCCGAAATTACCTCCAACTGGTGAAGTTGACCCCGATGGTCACTGGCGAGATGGGCGCTGGCGGACAAGCGGGAGCCCGCCAAGGGGGCGAACGTGCGGATCAAGCGATTTCTGTGGCAGGCCAGCGGCTCGAGTTCAATCATTACACGCTGGATGGGGTCGAAAACACAGACGTCAATTTCAACACCTTCATCATTCGACCCTCTATCGACGCGCTCCAGGAGTTCAAGGTCCAGACCGGCATTTACTCGGCGGAATTTGGTCGGGCCACGGCCCAGATCAACGTAACCACCAAATCAGGCACCAACGAGTTTCACGGTACGGTTT
>JAUQPO010000358.1 GCA_030550335.1 Acidobacteriota bacterium | reverse complement strand
CCTCTGTTAGACGGCGCACTTGGCCCGGCAAGCAGCTCCACTTATTTCATCCGGCGCGTGCGCGAAGGTGCGCGCCAGCTGGGCATCGACATCGATCAACCGTTCGAACAGCTTCCCAAGTCCGCCCAAAAGGCGCTGCTCGAAGGGTCGAAAGAGTTCCCGGGGATTCTGGAGTTGCTCGAAGATACGTTCGCTACTGCGTCGGAATCCTACCGCGAATGGCTGATCGATTACATGACGCCCACCACGTGTTCTGCCTGTAGCGGCACACGATTACGCCCGAGCAGTCGCGCTGTCCGCGTCAAGGGTGTCACCATAGGCGAGCTGGTTCGCCTGCCTGTTTCCGAAGCGCTGAAGCTGATCCGCAGCTGGCAGTTGGATGAGCGGGAGCGTCAGATCGCGGGCCGCATTCTCGAAGAGGTACAGCAGCGGCTGGAGTTCCTCATCGATGTTGGATTGGACTATATCAGCCTGGACCGGTCTGCCGCGACTCTCTCGGGCGGTGAGGCCCAACGCACACGATTGGCCACGCAAATCGGAAGCCGGCTCCGTGGGGTACTCTATGTGCTCGATGAACCTTCCATCGGGCTCCACGCGCGCGACAATGCACGCTTGCTGGACACCTTGGCTCGCCTGCGGGACCTAGGCAATACGGTGATCGTAGTGGAGCATGATCAAGAAACCATCGAGCGAGCCGACTGGGTAATCGACCTAGGACCCGGCGCCGGGCGCCATGGGGGCGAACTGGTCACTGCCGGCCCGCCAGAAGTCATCCGGCAATCATCAAACTCACTGACGGGCCAGTACCTCGCAGGGAAGCTCCAAATTCCGGTACCCCAACGCCGTCGCTCGGGAACAGGGAAGTTTCTCGAGGTGCGAGGGGCCAGGCATCACAACCTGAAGAACATTACCGTGCGATTTCCTCTTGGGACGTTCATTTGTGTCACCGGAGTCTCTGGCAGCGGCAAATCATCGCTCGTGGACGAAATCGTTTACCGCGCCCTGAAACGCGCGCTCTACGACTCGAATACGGAGGTGGGCGAGCACGACGAGATCCGCGGCATCGAGCACATCGACAAGGTGATCGAGATCGATCAGGCCCCGATTGGCCGGACCCCGCGTTCGAATCCAGCCACCTATACTGGAGTGTTCACTCCCATCCGGGAGCTGTTTGCGAAACTGCCGGCGGCGCGCGAACGTGGTTACAAGCCTGGGCGGTTCAGCTTCAATGTCAAAGGTGGGCGGTGCGAAGCGTGCCAGGGTGATGGAGTTAAGCGCATCGAAATGGGATTCTTGCCGGACGTATTCGTGACCTGCGAAGTGTGTCGCGGCAAACGTTACAACCAGGAAACCTTGCAGGTCAAGTACAAGGGCTACTCCATTGCCGACGTACTCGAGGCCACAGTGGACGAAGCCCTGGCCTTGTTCGAAAACATCCCCCAGATCCGCAGCAAGCTCGAAACGTTGCGAGATGTCGGGCTAGGATACATCCAGCTGGGGCAGCCAGCGACCACGTTGTCCGGTGGCGAAGCACAACGCATCAAGCTGGCCCGAGAACTCAGTAAGCGACAGACAGGTCGCACGTTTTACATCTTGGACGAACCCACCACCGGCTTGCACTTTGAGGACGTACGCAAGTTGCTGGATGTTTTGCACCGGCTGGTCGATTTGGGCAACACGGTGGTGGTGATCGAGCATCACCTGGATGTCATCAAGTCTGCTGATTGGATTATCGATCTCGGTCCCGAAGGAGGTGATCGCGGAGGCTACGTGGTAGCCACGGGCACACCGGAAGAAGTTTTGCGGGTCGAGCAAAGCTACACTGCACAAGCACTGCGCAAAGTTCTCACCAACGGAAGACGACCATGAGCCGCTACTCTCAGCAACCCCTTCAATTCGACCAGCTGCGACGTGTCCCTCTAGCTGAACGCGGGGGCAAAGTCCGTGTCGACGACCTGGGCCGCCCGTACCAGAAAGGCGCCGGGTGGAAACAGTGGATGGATCGTTTGCCGCGCATCCTTGCTGCGAACGAGCTGCGGGCCTTGGTGGATGCGTTGCGCCAGGCACGAGCTCGGCGGCGGGCGATCATCTGGGGGTTGGGCGGCCACGTGATCAAGTGCGGCCTAGGGCCCTTGCTCCTCGATTTGATGGACGAGGGTTACGTCACGGCCGTGGCCATGAATGGAGCCGCCGCGATCCACGATTTCGAGCTGGCCTTGGCGGGACACACCAGCGAGGACGTCGAATCGGTATTGCCGGACGGGAGCTTTGGCACGGCAGAAGAAACCGGGCGGTACATGAATGAGGCGGCGCACCGGGCAGCTCAACAGGGCATCGGTTTTGGAGAGGCTCTGGGAGCGCTCCTCCATGAGATCGCTCCGAAAGACCTGGCGAGCTCTAGCTTGCTGGCCGGGGCGTGGCGGCGATCCGTCCCAGTGACCGTGCACGTCGCCATTGGCACCGACTTCATTCATATGCATCCCGAGACCGACGGAGCAGCTCTGGGACAGGCTACCTACACCGATTTCAAGTTGCTTTGCGCCCTGGCTCGCGAGTTGCACGATGGTGGCGTTTACCTGAATGTAGGGTCAGCAGTGGTGCTACCCGAAGTGTTTTTGAAGGTCATCTCGGTGCTCCGCAACCTGGGTTACCCACTCGAACGTTTCACGACGGCGAATTTGGATTTCCTGCAACATTACAGGCCAACGGTGAACGTGGTCCGCAGGCCTCACGCGGGCGTCGAAGGACGCGGGATTGCACTGACTGGACACCATGAACTCTTAGTGCCATTGCTAGCGGCGTTGCTAAAGGAGCTGGACTGAGGTGGAGCGGCAGAATCCAACGTGGGCACCAGCTCAGAGTGGCCACGAAGCACCCCCGAGGTGGACTTACGGGGAAGCACTACTGCTAGGACTTCTGGCCTTCCCTTCAGCATTGGTTGCCTTGGTCATAGCCCAATTGATTGGCTTGCTCGGAGGAGCAGGCCAGCCGCCGACCCTCGCGATCCTGGCCGCCCAGCTCGTGGCATATGGTCTCTGGTTCGGTTGGATAGCTGCCTTTCTGCGGATTCGTTACCAGCTCGGGTTCTGGACGGCGCTGGGTTGGCGAGCACCTCGATATGGCTACGTCATCTATGTGTATGCAGGACCAGGGCTCGCAGTGCTGATCGGTGCCCTGGGAATAGCGCTGCGCACTCCAGAGATCGACATGCCCATGAAGCAGTTGCTTGCAGACCCAGCGTCGATCGTGCTGGTTGGCCTGTTCGCCAGCACGCTCGGACCGGTGTGTGAAGAGCTAGCTTTCCGAGGCTTCTTGCTCCCGACCCTGCAAAGAGCCGTCGGCACCGGTCCAGCCGTAGTGATCACCGCCGCGGTGTTCTCGGCTCTACACGGCCCACAGTACGCGTGGTCCTGGAGGCACTTGGTTTTGATCACAGTCGCCGGAGTGGCTTT
>JAUQPO010000357.1 GCA_030550335.1 Acidobacteriota bacterium | reverse complement strand
GGCCGCACCGAAAACCAGCGAGAGCAGCAAGCCAAGCGCCAGTGCCTTAGCTGTGAGTTCACTGGGATTTTGATCGGGTGAGGGCATCACTTGCCGATGTTAGCAGGGCCTAGCCCGCCGGCCGTCGTGGAGTCCTTCACAGCCGACGGCGCCGAAAGGGCTCGATCTCCAAGCTCGCCCAAAGCTTCGAGTACAATGGGCTGGCCATGAGCGAATGGACGCGTAGGGCCTTCATGGCGACGGCAATGAGTTATCGCCGACTATGGGGCGCGAACGAGCGAATCGGCATCGGGATTCTGGGTTGCGGGGGTCGCGGGCAATATCTGCTTCAGCTCTTTGCAGCAGAGCCAGGAGTAGAAATCCGGATGGTATGCGATGTGTACGCGCCACGCCGGTTGCAAGCCCGGCAGCTGGCCGGGGCAAGTTGCGAGGAGGTGGCCGATTACCGCAAGGTACTCGAGCGGCGGGACATCGACGCTGTGGTGATCGCCACGCCCGATCACTGGCACGTCCGGATGACCCTAGACGCCATCGCCGCCGACAAAGACGTATACGTCGAAAAGCCAGTTTCTCACGATATTGCCGAAGGCGAAGCTTTACGGAGGGAGGCTGCGCAAAGCCAGCGGGTCATCCAGGCTGGCTATCAGCAGCGAAGCTGGCCGCATTTCCTACGTGCACGCGAGGCGATCGCTTCGGGCATTTTGGGCCAGGTAAGCCTGGCCCTGACTTCCTGGTATCAGAACTACTTGAAAGCCCAGCCGCCCCGGGTTGAACTGGACGTCACGCAATTGGATTGGCAGCAGTGGCTCGGTCCAGCGCCCGCGCAGCCGTTCGATCCGCTGAAGTACGCCCAGTGGCGGTGGTTCTGGGACTTCGGAGGGGGCCATTTGACGGACTTGTTCAGTCACTGGTGCGATACGCTGCACTGGCTACTGGACTTGGAGTTCCCGACCAGAGCTCAGGCCGCGGGGGCGCAATGTGTGGCCCGTTACGTAGAGTGCCCGGACACGATCAACGCCTCTTGGGAGTACGCAGGTCTGCTCATGGTTTACAACGGAACGATGCACTGCCGGCTCGAGGGCGGCAACATTGTCCTACGCGGTGAACGAGCCATGATGCGGCTGAACCGTGACGGCTTTGCGATTTATCCGGAAGGGGTGCTGCCCGCGGAAAATACGAGCCTCCCCCAGCCTCTATTGGAAGAGCGGTCCTCAGGTGACGGGACGGTGGCGCATATCCGGAACTTCCTCGAGTGCATCCGCTCGCGGAAACAACCGAATTCCAGGGTCGAAGACGCGGTCCGCGCGGCGCACGTAGCGCACCTGGGGAATCTGGCCTACCGGCTGGGAAGGCCAGTAGAATGGGGCGGCACACGGTGAGGTCGACGTTGGGGGCCCGTAAGGCCCACAAGTTGACCAGCCGCAAGCGCGCCCACCCAGACCGTGCTCACATGTACTCCGGAACCTGAATGCCCAGCACGTCTAACACGCGGTGTAGCTGCGAACGGAAATACTCTGTCATCCACAACAGGAATGTCCTGCGCTCCGGATCCTGCTCGTGGATGACTGGGTAGTCATGATAGAAGGTGTTGAACGTTTGGGCAAGCTGGAAGGCATACTTAGCCACATGAGAAGGCTCCCCGCTGGCCACCGCCCGGTGGATGGCTACTTCCGCTTTGGAAGCCGCCAGCAATAATTGCCAGAAGGGCTCGAAGGCCAGTTGCCGGGCCATAGCTTCTCGACCTAACACCTGCCGGAAATCTGGCAAGCCGCCCTCGCGCTCGGCATACTTGCGTAGAATGTTGCGGGCCCGCACGGCCGCGTACTGCACATAAGGCCCGGTCTCCCCCTCGAAACTGAGCGCCTCCTGCAAGTCAAATGCGATGACCACATTACGGGTGAACCGAAGCATGAAGTAGCGCAAGGCACCGATGGCAATAATCGTCGCCACGCGACGCCGCTCCTCAAGGGGCTCATCTGGGTGGCGGGCACTGACTTCTTCCAATGCGCGCTCGATGAGCTTATCAATAAAGTCGTCGGCCTTGACGCCGAGGCCCTTGCGACCCGATACTTCCACGTACGGCCGGTGGCGATCCTCCTCGTTCAATTCGATCCCCAGCTCGACGCACGTCCGCGGCGACAAGGCTACCATCTCATACGCGAAGTGGATGGACTTCTCGGCTTGTTCGGTAAAGCCCAGCGCCCGCAAGCCCGCCGCGACCACATCCTGCAAGTAAGACTGGCGGGAGTCGATCACGTTGTAGACCTCGGTGGCCCGGCCGAACTGGGGAGCCGGATAAGGCTGTGGCTCATCGGTGGTCACCCAGACCGTATGCCCGTCCTCTTCCACCAACAGCGGCCGGTAGTAGAAGTCCTTGCCTAACAAGCCGAACTTCCACAACTGGTACGCTATGTCCTTGCCCACATACGTCACCGTCCCGTCGGAGCGGACGATGACCTTACTCTCGTCCTCAGGTACCGACCCTTTGGAAAAGAACCGCGCCGGCATCACCCAACAGCCCGCGTTCTTACCCGCCGTCTCGTAATAGATGGCGCCGCGCTGCTTGAGCAGCTCGAAGGCTGTAGCCCAGAACTGGAGCTTCAGAATCTCGCTCTCCCGCGGCAGCACGTCGTAGGTGATCCCTAGCCGGCGCATGGTGCGCAGGTGCGCCAGCATGATGTTGTCGGCCACCACTTGGGCGATCCGCGCCAGCTCGCCCTCACCTGCTTCAATGGCGTGCAAGGCCTGCTGCCGCCAGGCTAAAGCCTCTGGATGGTCCTGGTAGTACGCGGAGACGCGAGCGTACAGATCCCAGCAGTAGTAATCAAACCGGTCGGCTGTAGCCAACTGGGCGACCTCGTCGGCCGACTTGCCCTCCAAAAAATGGAACCCCACCGCCACATCGGCCACCTGGACGCCCGTGTTGTCGATGTAGTTCTGCACCTCCACCTGGCGGCCTACCGCCCGTAACATCCGCACAAACGTATCACCGAGTACAGCGTTTCTCAGGTGGCCAATGTGAGCCGCCTTGTTTGGATTAATGTTGGTGTGCTCGACGATAACCTTGCCAGGCACGGGCTCCACGACCTCTTCAGCACCCGATAACAGTGCCCAGCCATAGTAACCCCGATCAAAACGAGCGTTGATATAGCCGCCCCCCGCCACCTCCAGCGACGCTATGCCCTCCACCGCCGGCAGTTGTGCTGCCAACT
Source organism: Acidobacteriota bacterium (assembly GCA_030550335.1). GTDB lineage: Bacteria > Acidobacteriota > Terriglobia > Bryobacterales > Bryobacteraceae > JAUQPO01. Next base: position 251 of record JAUQPO010000357.1, on the reverse strand, counting down.
CCTCGGCAATCGCTCGCGGAGGTTTACGGAGGCGCCTGGCTAACTGAAAAGCTACAGGAATCGCAAGCTCCCCGAAACTCTTCTGCCGGGGCTCTTCGAGCGCGACAGGCAGGTCCGTTATGCCAAAGCAATCCCTCAGATGATCAGCGACAACGCGTTGGAGGCGTCGTTCTAACCGGTGGAACACAACAAAGTATAGCAACTCCGGTAAGGCCGAAGCCCCAGTGCGACCCCCTGCAGCCACTTCTCCC
>JAUQPO010000356.1 GCA_030550335.1 Acidobacteriota bacterium | reverse complement strand
GCCATGCGGCGGGTGGGCGCTGCGGCTGTGGCGCGGTTGACGATGCACGGGCGGGAACACGTGGTGCTAGTGCGGCCGGCTAACACCGGCTTGGTGGTTCACACGCTTTATTATCACGACGAGGTCCGTGCGAACGAGGAGTTCAAGGGCCAGACGGTGCGGGTCGAGCCGAAAGAGCTAGAGCTGGCGGTGATGCTGGTAGAGGCCTTAATGGGGCGGTTCCAGCCGGAAGCATTCCAGGACACCTACCGGGCTGAATTGGAGCGATTGCTCCAAGCCAAGGTCCAGGGCGAGAAAGTCGCGGAGGTCGCGGTCGAGGAGCGCGCCGCCCCGGTCATGGATATCTTAGAGGCTTTGAAGGCGAGTTTGAGTCAAGTCAAGAAGCCGCCAGTTTCCGCGGTGACGGCCACAGTGGAGACCTCGGCAAAAGAAGAGAGTGTGTCGCGGGCGCGGCGGGTCAGCAAAAGTCGCACAAGCCGGGGTTAATGAGCGGGGGGTTGTGAAACTTTGAACGCGATGGGTTGGGTAGTCAACCGACGCTCTAATAGGATTCGTCGCCCTTTGCCGTAGGGCGGTGCTGCCTCACAGGTGGTGACCTGAACCCGCCCTGTTTTGTCGACTGAAATCCACAGGTACTGGAAAAACCAACCCTCATCGAATCCTTGCCCAAGGCTCAGGCCGCGCTCCAAGCTGGCTCCCGAACTGCCCACGACCACGTAGGTCACCGGGCCAGCGCGCAAGGCCGTGAACTGGTGCGTGTGGCCACTGATGACGAAGTTCACCCGGTAACGTTGTGCCAGCTCGTGCAGGCGGAATTGGCTGCTGTGGAACTTCAACGGGATAAGCCAGTAGGGCTTATGGAAAAAGACGAACTTTGGGGATTTGCCCGCGTTGCGCGCAAGATCCTGTTCGAGGAAGGCTAGCTGTGGCTCGTCGAGTTCGAGCGACCGGCTGTTGTCGAGGATGACGAAGTGTGCACCAGCGTAGTCAAAGCTTTGCTGAAGCGGTTGGCCAGTGTTGCGGGTGAAAGCGTGGGCGGAGGCGTCGGAGAAAACATCGTGGTTGCCAGGGGTAAAGTACACGGGAATATTGCGGTACGGTCGGATCAATTCGAGATAATCTCGCCATTGTTGCTCCAGGTCGCCAGCCCCCGGGCCTTCGATATGGTCACCGATGGTGACGATAAAGGCCGGTCGTCGGGAGCAGACTTCTTTCCAGATGGCTTCGTGGACGCCCGGGACGGCTCGCCCGGTCCGATCGCCGATCACAGCGAACTGGAAGGGCTGGGCGGGACTTTGCCCCGCCGCAGAGGCGCAGACCAGAGCTAGCGCCGGGAAGAGCAGGACCCAACGAGCTGGCCACGCCAGCCGAGCACTCATGCTCCGATTCTGGCATAACCGGGCTGAAATGCTGATGTGGCTCGGGCCACTAATGCTACGTGGGAGCATTGTGGCTGGACTCGCTGATCGAGTCGCTGGATGCGACGGTGGCAGCGTTACTGGTCCCACTGGCTGCCTGGATCGTGCTCAGCGGTTTGGACGACTTGGTAATTCTGCTGGCTTCGCTTTATCGGTGGGCTCACGGCGAGCCCCTGCCCTCAGCAGCGGACCTCGCCCGGGTACCTGAGCGGCCAGTGGCTATCTTCATCCCTTGCTGGCAGGAAGCCAACGTCATCAGCCAGATGGTCGAGCACAACGTCTCGGCCATCCGTTATGGCAATTACCGAATCTTCATCGGCGTTTACCCCAACGATGAGGCCACGGCTGCTGTGGTTCGGCGCCTAGAGGAGCGGTTCCCTCACGTGCACCTGTGCATGGTTCCCCACCATGGCCCCACTTCCAAGGCCGACTGCCTCAACTGGATATACCAACGGGTCCTGATCTGGGAGGAAGACAACAATCAGCGTTTCGAGATCATCGTTATCCATGATGCGGAGGATCTGATTCATTCCGACGAGCTGCGCTGGATGAACTATTACATCGGGCGCTACGACATGGTCCAGATGCCGGTCCTGCCTTTAGCTACGGGCTGGCGCGAGTGGACGCATGGAATCTACTGTGACGAGTTCGCCGAGGCTCATCAGAAAGACCTGCTGGCGCGGCAGGTTCTGGGCGGTTTCATCCCGTCTTGTGGCGTAGGCACAGGATACAGTCGCGAAGCTCTGGAGCGTCTGGCCGAAGCTGAGTCGAACCGGTTATTCGAGCCGACCAGCCTGACGGAAGATTATGAAAGCGGCTTACGGTTGCACCGGCTTGGCTGTCGCCAGTTGTTCCTGCCCGTCCAGTTCCGCGATGGGGTGCCCGTTGCTACGCGCGAGTACTTCCCTCGTCGTTTGGGGCCAGCCTTGCGGCAGCGCAGCCGCTGGGCCATCGGCATCTGTTTGCAAACCTGGCAGCGCTTCGGATGGGGAGAGAACTGGAGGCAGACGTACTGGTTCTGGCGCGACCGCAAGCGCCTGGTGAGCGATCCGGTGAGTCTGTTGTCCAACCTCACATTCGCCTACGGTGCTCTGAGCTGGTTGCGGGCGCAGTGCACTGGACGGCCATGGGGGTTGGCAGAACGGCTGGATTCGCCCGTGGCCACTGGCTTGATCGCAACGACATTCCTGTTCATGCTGCTGCAACTGGTGACGCGAATGGTCTGCGTGGCCCGGATTTACGGCTGGAGGTTTGCGGTCGGTGCACCCTTACGGCTCATTTATGGCAATTGGGTGAATGCGCTGAGTACAAGCATGGCGCTAATGACCTTCCTGCGCGCTTGGTGGTTGCGCGAGCCCCTTCGCTGGGTCAAAACCGAACATCTTTACCCTTCGCGTGCCGCCCTGATCCCGCATAAGCGCCCGCTGGAGGAGATTCTGCTGCAGCTGGGGTATGCGACGCCCGATCAACTCGCCTTCGCCCAGCGGACAAAGCCGCCAGGCGTACGGCTGGCCGAATACCTGGTGCACATTGGGATGCTGACTGAGGAGGAACTCTACGAGGTGCTCAGCCTGCAACTGGGGTTGGCGTTGGGGCGCATCGAACCTCATGAGGTGCGCAAAGACGTGGCGCGGTGCTTGCCCCTGCATGTGATTCGCAAGTGGAATGTGCTGCCGGTGAAGATCGAAGCTGGGGAGCTTCACCTAGCCAGCCCGGACTTACCCACAGAGGAGTTGCACGAAGAGCTGCGTCGTTTCACGCGACTGGAAATTCGAGTGCAACTGGTGACGCCGGTGAACTTCAAGCGCCTGGCCGATGCGCTGTTGTGAGGTATGCGAGCTGGCGCACGCGCATGCCCATGTCGTCGAGCACCGCTGGAATCCACCGAACCGAGAAGCTCCTCTGGCTGTTCGTGGAGCTGGGAGCTTACGTCCGGTAATCTGCGTTGATACGGATGTAATTCTCCGTCAGGTCGCAAGTCCAAAAGCGCGTTCGTCCCCGTCCTTTCCCCCGGATTCGCAAGCGGATGTGCACCTCGTTCTGCTCAAGCT
>JAUQPO010000355.1 GCA_030550335.1 Acidobacteriota bacterium | reverse complement strand
ATCCACCCCCGGAATAAGCAGGACGTAGGCTTGCGGCTGGCGCTGGCTGCTCGGGCCGTTGCTTACGGGGAGCCGATCGTTTACTCGGGTCCGCTGTTCCGCCAGCTCACTCGCGAAGGCAACCGGCTCCGCCTGTGGTTTGATCACGTGGGTTCGGGGCTGGCGACGCGCGACGGCAGCCTACCGAAAGGCTTCCTCATTGCCGGGAACGACCGCATTTTCCACCCAGCGCAGGCGGTCATCGAGGGCGACACCATAGTGGTTTGGAGCGACCAGGTCCCTGAACCGGTCGCCGTCCGTTATGCTTGGGCACCCAACCCCGACGGAAACCTGCAAAACCGAGAGGGGCTACCGGCCAGCCCTTTCCGCACCGACCGCTGGCGAAATGCAATTCTTCCCAAGCTAGGGCAATAACCGACCTACAACAAGGGTTCGTGCCCGAAGCCGGGAAAACAGGCTATTCCCAATGCCCCAGAGCTACAGCTCGGCATCGGTCCCGCGCAAACCCGGGAGATTCCCGGCACTGTGCTAAAATCACTTTTGGTCAGCGGTGGCTATAGCTCAGTGGGTAGAGCGCTGGATTGTGGTTCCAGTGGTCGCGGGTTCGAGTCCCGCTAGCCACCCCACCCCTTGTCGTGGGTAGGTGCCCATAGCCGAGGTTCCGCAAAGTCACCCACCTTTAGAGTTCGAGTTCGCCTCGCCAGACCATCTTGCGCAGGTCGAAGCGGTGTTGGAAGCGAAAGAGTGAGGTCTCGCCGGAGCATTCAATGAATTCGTCCTCCAGCGTGATCCGTTCCTCCCGGGAGACCCGGAACCGGATCGCCAAGTAAAGGCCGCGAATTTCGGTTTCCACAGCCTCAGGCCGAATCAGGGGCCGCCGCTTGGTCCTGAAGACCGTGGTACGAGCCAGTTCAGCCTCCACCCAGCTCGTGCCCCGATGTGCCACAATCGCCGGCAGGCCCACGAGCTCGAGAACGTAATCCCGCTGCTCCTCAGCGCCGAAGGTGGGACCGCTGGCTGGTTGTGAGCCAGCTGCCGCTTGCCGCCTCCGGCTTTCGATTTGTTCGGCGTAGCGCAGCGGCCGCGCACTGACCCACCGCAAGATCACCCGAGCCTCGTGAGGATAGGTACGCCGAGGCGCTCCTAACCCTCCGACCGGACTCTCCGTCGACAGAGCTCGTGGGCTCCCTCCACCGGCTGGACCGCTCCCAGGAATCCCCAGTTCTTTCCATGTCGTAGGGCCGCGTGGTACCCCCCCTTCCCAGTTGAGGCGAACAGTCATGAACTTCGCCCAAGGCGAATCGATGAGAAGCCGCCTGGCCTCTTGCAGGCTCCATTGCTCCGGGGGCTTTTCATCCCAAAAGGAAGCCGCTAGAACGGCAGAGGCCAGCACGAAAAGCAGCCCCACACATTGCCCCCACCGACGCAGCCGTATACCCCGGCTGGGTTCCTCAAGAGGGCTGAGCCCAGACTGGGAATGCGATCCAGCCAAGCTGACGGCACGGAATAACAACCTGAACCCCAGCTGGTCGGTCAGAACCACGCATCCATTGTACGCGAGGGCAGCTGATCGTCAGACAGAGCGTAGTGCAGGTCCTGAAGGACCCACCGCAAATTGTCGGTCAGAGGAGCAGCTATCAGGACGAGCGTGAGCGGACCTCTGCAGCGATGTCCCTGAGCACCGGCAAGACATCGCCCACGGGTACCGCATCAGCCCGTGGTGACCCGAAGGCAAAGTACAGCTTGCGGAACAAGGGGTACAGCCGGTCGTATACAGCCGCCTCTTTCGGATCGGGCTCCACTACCCGATAGCGCGGGCATAGCCGATCCTGAGCCTCCTCGATGCTCTTAAACACACCCGCGGCCAGGAACGCGAAGATGGCGGAGCCCAGGCTCGTGACTTCGGTTTCCGGTACCAGGACGGGCTTGTTGAACACGTTGGCGTAGACCCTGTTCAGAGTCTCGTTTCGCTGTGGCACACCCCCGCCATTAATCACACGACGGATGGGCACACCGTACTCGGCCATGCGTTCGAGAATGACCCGAGTGTGGAACGCTGTTCCCTCGATCGCGGCAAACAGCTCGTCTTGAGGCGTGTGCGTGAGATTCCAACCCAAGGTCACGCCCCCGAGGTTGGGGTTCACTAGGACAGTCCGGTCGCCGTTGTCCCAGGTCAATCGCAACAGGCCAGTCTGACCCGCACGGTACGTTTCCAACCCTTTGGAAAGTTCGGGCACCGTCGTCCCTGCGCGCCGGGCTATGGCATCGAAAATGTCGCCCGTGGCGGATAAGCCAGCCTCGATCCCGGTGTAGCTTGGATGTATGGAGCCTCGCACCACACCACAGACACCGGGGATCAGCTTCGTCTCCCTGGAGATCGCCATGATGCATGTGGACGTGCCCACCACGTTTACCACGTCGCCCTCGCGGATGCCCGCACCGATAGCATCCCAATGGGCGTCAAAGGCACCTACTGGGATTGGGATCCCTGGTTTGAGGCCGAGGCGTTCAGCCCATTCCGGGCACAGATAGCCAGCCAGCTTGTCCGAGGTGGCGTACCGGCCCCGTAACTTCTCCCGCATGCCCTTGAGCAAGGGGTCGACCTGGACCAGAAACTCCTCCGGCGGCAAGCCTCCCAGTTCCTCATTCCACATCCATTTGTGACCCATGGCGCAGATGCTGCGCGGGACGTGGTCCAGCTGTGTGATCCCACACAAGACCGTTGCGACCATGTCGCAATGTTCCATCACGGTGAAGAGCTTGTCCCGCTTGTCCGGATTATGCCGGAGCCAGTGCAGCAGTTTCGCCCAACCCCATTCGGAGGAGTACACGCCACCGACCCAATGAATGTTCTGCAACCCCAGCGCGTGAGCCTTCTCGGTGATTTCCGCCGCCTCCCGTTTAGCCCGGTGATCGCACCAGAGATAATAGTCGTCCAGTGGGACGAAACCCTCCCCGAGAGGCACGATGCTGGAGCCGGTGGTATCCAGCGCCATGGCAACAATCTCCTCGCCGCGGATGCCCGCGGCAGCGATCGCCTCGCGCATGGCACGAACCAGCGCCCGCATGTGATCGTCGTGGCTCTGGGTGGCGTGATCCGGGTCCTCCTTCTTCCGGTGCAAGGGGTACTCAGCGACGGCGCTCGCCAAGCGGCCTCGCTCGCTGTCGACTATGGAAACGCGCACACTCAACGTCCCGAAATCGACTCCAGCTACAACCGCCATCGGTCGTGACTCCTTCTCGCCAGATGGTTGGGACCAAGGCGACCACTGCTGGGTCGCAACAAACCTTCTACGGTACTTCAGCGGCAAGGAACTGGGCAAGGAGGTTGCGAGAAAATCGGCTACAACACCAGTTCCACCGTCACCCCTGGCTTCCGCAGTTCCAGGCGTCGTTCTACACGTCGGTCACCGAGCTCAGCCTCGACCAAGTACTCGCCCAAAAATCCCCGCGTACGGTACACACCGTCATTCCCCGTCCGGCCGCTCACATCCGTCCACCAACGG
>JAUQPO010000354.1 GCA_030550335.1 Acidobacteriota bacterium | reverse complement strand
AGCCAGGCCTCGCGCCAGGCTTGCTCCCGATCCTCGTTAGCTTGCTGCTGCGAGGGCTCGTCACTGCCGTCCCAGCGCCTTCCAGATGGAGTCTCCGACGACCACCCGTCGTTTGATTCTTGTGATTGTTCGGGGGCTCGCCCCGAGAGCGATGATTCCGCTCCTGGCGGAACGATGACCGACTCGGTGCTGAACCCGGCCTCTTCAAGCCGCTGGATCAGTTGGGATAGCTCGTGACGTAGTTCCGCCGCTGTGCGAGGATCGGATGCTCGAACCCAAACCTCCAGTTGCCCTTGGCGATCCAGCAGTTGTACTCGCACTTGTGTCCCCTCGCGGGGACGAGCTTCAAGAGTTAGCCTTCGAACGGGCTGGGTTGCAGAGCTCGGCTCGAAATCTTCAGAGCTGAGCATAGTGGCTCCCATATCGGGCTCTGGCCGGGTGGATCGAGCGAGGGACCGATCCGCAGCCGGAAGCTTGGGCCCCTCGGTCGAATCTGTGTAGTCCCGTACGATCGGCAACGTTCGCTTGCGCGATGCGGACGATGCCGGCACGCCAGGTTGGTCGCTTTCCGATGGGGCCGGCAACGATGGGGCGAGCTGCCCGAGTTCGGTCTTGCCAGTCTTGTTCGAGGAGAAATGGAATTGAAGTTCCTTGGAGGCCGACGCGCTCCACTGCGAAGCGTTGGTCACCGAGGTCGGTTCAGACTGCTCTAACGCTGCGGCCATGCGGGCAGAAGTGGTCAGGGAGACCAAGAACTTCGGTTCCCGGTCCCTGGCCGCAGGCGAAGCCATAGCCGGGTTTTGGACCGCGTGGACCCGAGAGTTTCGAGGGTCCGCACTCGCAGCCGAGGGCGGCAAATCGATCTTCCGAGGGTTTGACTCCGTCGATGCCCCTGAGGCCTTGGCTGCGTCGCTTGCGACTCGAAGGCCGGCGTTTGCGTCTGGGGATACACATTTCGAACTTGACCGAAGAGCTCTCGAGACCAGCTCCAGACCGAACGAGAGGTCACGGGTAGGCGATGCGGGTTCCGTGTCCGAGCGATCCTCGGAGTGCCCTGCGATTCCTGACCATGGCGAACTTACTGCTCCAGGTCCGTCCCAATCCGCTGCGACCGGTTCTGGGAACGACTTGCTTGGTGCCAATTCGGGCAAGCTTAGGCTTTGCAGGATCAAAGGCGTCCAGCCAGCCGCTGAGGCGGCCAGCGAGGGTTCGGACCTTTGAAGCTCGAGCTGCTCTGCGAGCTCAGTGGCTCCGAACAGCTGGGTATGGAATCCGAGCCTGGCTGTGGGATGCACTAGTTGAGAAGCACTCAGTGGCAGGAGCCCCCCTAGGTCCGGGGAGGCCAGTTTTGCAATCCGTAATTCCCTTGCTTCAGCTTCGAAACCCGTAATCTGTTGGGCCTGCGTCAGAGGTTGCAGTGGGCGCTCTTTTTGCAAGGCAGCCTGTGGCGAGCGGGCGTCTTCGGACGCTGGAGGCCCCGAGGGTGCTTCTTTCGCCGTAGGCTTTGATGAGCGCTCGAGCCACTGGCGCAATCCCGTGAGCGCCTGAGGGTCGTCTGCTGTGGTATTCGGGACGCCCAGCGAAAGCCCAGTAGCGGATTGCCGCAGAATCAGCGACGGGCTCGCCGAAGGATCCAATAGACTGCTGAGCTGCGCCGAAACATCTTGTTGGGAGAAGTCCGGACTACGATTCGGAGCCGTAGTTGGATGGGAGCGATGTTGAGCCGATGGTGCAAGCTGGACCGTGGCACTTAAAGTTGTGGCCTCCGTTGCGACATCCTGTCCAAGCTCTGGCAGTGCGGCTCGGTTAACGAGTTGCACCGGCGGCCAAGCGGGCTGAGGTCGATTGCTCGGTGTCGGGGGGTCGATGTTTGGTTGTTGGGCCATTGCAGCGATGATTGTGCCGGCGAGCCCAGGTTCCTGGATGGTGTGGATGGCAGCGACCGGATCGGGACAAGGTTGTGCCTCCCTGGTCGGACTGTCTATGGCCCTGTCATTGCTGGAAGTTACCGGCTTCCGGCGTTCGTCGGCTTCGTGCATGACGGCAGCTGAGGACTCCGCCTCAAGGACCGCCATCCACGTGGCGAACTCCGGTTTCGAGCGTGAACTCCCGCCAGTGCCAGGTCGATGTGCACCGGCTAGCGCTACGGGCGTGCTGAGCATAGCCAGAGCCGTCACGCCCCGAGTCGATGCAAGTGCCTGGCCACAGGGCTGGCTCGGAAGATCAGCCATTTAGTGGGTGACCCCTTGCTGACAACGTGCCGAAAAATTGGCAGCGGCGGACAGCTGACAGGTGGCTCTGATGCGGGCCGCGTCGCCGTGGCCCCCCAACTCGCTCAACAGAGGGCACTTGTGTCGGCAAGGACTTCGGCTGCCGAGCGGTTCCTTGCGTGCTAGGGCTGAGTGCGGGGCTGCTTATGGATCCGTTGACGATTGCAGCCGCTAGCGGGATGCGCGCACGACTGGAGACGCTGGACCTTTTAGCTAACAATATCGCTAACCAGTCGACGCCAGGCTTCAAAGCGGATCGCGAGTTTTACAACCTTTATGTTTCTGCGGCGGCCATCGATCCCTGGGCCCAGCCAGCAACCATCCTGCCGCTCGTCGAGCGTCGGTGGACCGATTTCCGGCAGGGCACGTTGGTCGCGACCGGGAACCCGATGGATTTGGCTCTGGTCGGTTTTGGGTTCTTTGTTCTTGAAGGGACCGATTCCCGTTTGTACACGCGCAACGGGCATTTTCAGCTTGACCGGGACGGGTATTTGGTTTCCGAATCGGGCTACCGGGTGCTGGATCGGGAAGGGCGCCCCATTCAGCTCGACCCGCGGCAACCTTTGGAAGTCAGTCCGAGCGGGGAAATCCGTCAACAAGGGGTCATGGTTGCCGAGCTGGCGATTGTCGAGTTTGCCGATCCTCAGCAGCTGATTAAGGTGCCGGGAGCGAGCTTCGTAGCCGTTTCGGGCGTCGAGCCGGTGCCCGCGCGCCAGGCCAGTGTCCGGCAAGGCTATCTGGAGGCGGCGAATTTCAGTGTGGCTGAGGCTGCAGTACGGCTAGTCGAGGTTCTACGGCAATTCGAAGCACTCAACCGAGCGCTGCAGCTGGGTCACGAGATGAACCGGAAGGTGACCGATGAGGTGGCTCGTCCGAATCCTTAGCGGGAGGCCACTGGTAAATGAGATCTCACTAGGAGGTGACCAAGACCATGATCCGCGCCTTGTATAGCGCAGCCAGCGGCATGGTTGCCCAGCAACTCAACGTCGACAACATTGCTCACAACTTGGCCAACGCGAACACGGTGGGCTATAAAGCTCGCCGGACACAGTTCCAGGATTTGCTTTACCAAAGTCTCGTCCAGCCTGGTGCTGCGGCCGGAGCGCAAACGATCGTGCCCACCGGTTTGCAGCTTGGGCTGGGCACCCGCCCCGTTTCCAACGAGATTATCCTCACCCAAGGTAACTTCCTGGTGACCGATAACCCGCTGGACCTGGTGATCCAAGGCAAGGGCTTCTTTCAGGT
>JAUQPO010000033.1 GCA_030550335.1 Acidobacteriota bacterium | reverse complement strand
CCTCTTTTCGTTGGGGTCCAACCGCCTTGTGAGGCGAGCAGCCGCTATAGCGCGGCTGCCTCAGCCTTCAGCGAAGGTGGCCTGCGGGTAGCGCTCGCGACCGCAAAATCCCGGAACATCCGGGCGATGTTCTCAATCTTGATCCCTTTTGGACACGCGGCCTCGCACTCGCCTGCGTTGCTGCAAGCGCCAAAGCCCTCGGCTTGCATCTGGGCCACCATCCGGATCGCCCGCTCGTAACGCTCCGGTTGGCCTTGGGGAAGCAACCCCAAATGAGTGATCTTCGCGCCGGTGAACAACATCGCCGACGCGTTCGGGCAAGCAGCCACACAAGCGCCGCAGCCAATGCATGCTGCCGCATCAAAGGCGCGGTCGGCGATCTGTTTGGGGATCAGAATGGAGTTAGCTTCTGGCGCGCTCCCTGTCCGCACAGAGATGTAGCCTCCGGCGGCAATAATCCGGTCCAAGGCGCTGCGATCGACCATCAAGTCTTTGATCACCGGGAAAGCCTTGGCTCGCCATGGCTCCAGCCACAGCTCATCCCCGTCCTTGAAGTGCCTCATGTGGAGCTGGCACACCGTGGTCTCGCGTAAAGGACCGTGAGGAATGCCGTTGATCATGAACCCGCACATCCCACAGATCCCCTCCCGGCAGTCGCTGTCGAAAGCCACGGGATCTTCGCCTTGCTCGATAAGCCGCTCGTTCAGCACATCGAGCATCTCCAGGAACGACATGTGCGGGTTCACGTCGGGGACTTCGTACCGTACGAACTTGCCCGGGGAATGGCGATTTTTCTGGCGCCAGATATGCAGGATGATCCGCATCACTTGTAACTCCGTACCGTGGGGGTGACGAATTCGAAAACCAATTCCTCCTGGTGTCGCACGGGAGGCCTGTCCGGACCCTGATATTCCCAGGCCGCCACGTGGCAGAAACGCTCGTCATCCCGTAAAGCTTCCCCATCGGGCGTCTGGTACTCTTCACGGAAGTGAGCTCCACAGGACTCTTCCCGTGCGAGGGCGTCCAGGCACATCAACTCGGCCAGCTCCAGAAAATCGGCTACGCGACCTGCTTTCTCCAAGGATTGGTTCACTTCCTCGTCTGAGCCAGGCACCCGCACGTTTTCCCAGAATTCCTCACGCAGCGCAGGTATAAGTTCGAGAGCTTTCTTCAGACCTTGAGCATTCCGGGACATGCCACAGTACTCCCACACAATCTGACCGAGCTGGCGGTGGAAGCTGTCCACAGTGCGCCGGCCGTTGATCGACAGCAGTCGCTTGATCATGCTCCGCACATTTTCGACAGCTTCCCGGCAAGCGGGGTGGTCTTCCGGAACGGGATCCAGTTTCGTCGTGGCCAGATAATGCGGCACAGTGTACGGAACGATGAAGTAGCCGTCAGCCAGCCCTTGCATAAGGGCGCTGGCACCCAGACGGTTGGCGCCGTGATCGGAGAAGTTAGCTTCCCCAATAACGAACAAACCGGGAATAGTGCTCATCAGGTGATAGTCCACCCATAGACCACCCATGGTGTAGTGGCTGGCTGGGTAAATGCGCATTGGGACCTCGTACGGGTTTTCTCCGGTGATGCGCTCGTACATCTCGAACAGATTACCGTAGCGGTCCTCGATGACCTTGCGTCCCAGCCGCTTGATGGCATCAGAGAAATCCAGGTACACGCCGTAGCCCGTAGGCCCCACGCCCCGACCCTCGTCGCAGACTCGCTTGGCCGCCCGCGAAGCTATGTCCCGCGGTGCCAGGTTCCCATAGCTGGGATACATTCGCTCCAGGTAATAATCTCGTTCTTCTTCGGGGATTTCGTTGGGCGGCCGCTTGTCCCCCTTGTTCTTGGGCACCCAAATGCGCCCGTCGTTACGGAGTGACTCGCTCATCAGCGTAAGCTTCGACTGGTACTCGCCAGTGGCAGGGATGCAAGTCGGATGGATCTGGGTAAAGCAAGGATTGGCAAACAGAGCCCCCCGTTTGTAAGATCGCCAAATGGCGGTGGCATTCGAGTTCTTCGCATTGGTTGACAGGTAGAACACGTTCGCGTACCCGCCCGTGGCCAGGATCACCGCATGACCGAGATGGACGTCAATTTTGCCCGTCTCCAGGTCCCGAGTGACGATCCCGCGCGCTTTACCGTCCACGACGATCAGATCCAGCATCTCCGTTCGCGGAAACATCTGAACAGTCCCGGCAGCAACCTGGCGCTGAAGGGCTTGGTAGGCACCTAGGAGGAGCTGTTGTCCGGTCTGGCCCCGGGCGTAGAAAGTTCGTGAGACCAGCGCGCCGCCGAAGGAGCGGTTCGCTAGCAAACCGCCATACTCGCGTGCAAACGGTACACCCTGGGCCACACACTGGTCGATGATGTTCATGCTGAGCTCTGCCAGCCGGTACACATTGGATTCGCGGGCGCGGAAGTCACCTCCCTTGATCGTGTCGTAAAACAGCCGCCAGACACTGTCGTTGTCGTTCTGATAGTTCTTGGCCGCGTTGATGCCCCCTTGAGCGGCGATACTATGTGCCCGACGAGGCGAGTCTTGGTAGCAGAAGCACCGAACGTTGTAACCCAGCTCTCCGAGCGTAGCTGCCGCAGAAGCACCGGCCAGGCCGGAGCCGACCACGATCAAGGTGTATTTCCGCCGGTTGGCAGGCGCTACGAGTTGCAGCTCATTCTTGCACTTTGTCCATCGATACTCCAGTGGCCCGGATGGAACACGTGGATCCAGTCTCATATTGGCGCCTCCCCCTTTACCGAACGATACCCACAAGGATGCTAAGCGGTATGGCTATGTTACCCGCGACGATCAACACTGCCAGCACGACCGCGGCACGTTGGATGTACGGCATGTAGCGCGGGTGGTTCCAGCCCACCGATTGGAACATGCTCCAGATGCCGTGCGACAGATGGAATCCGAGGAAGATCATGAACCCGATGTACGCAACCGCTGCCGGCGCCTGTTGGAATCCTTTGACTACGTTCGAGTACACATCGAGTTCGTGGTTGAAACTCGGGTGGACGGTGCCGAAGGTCAAATGCAGCAGGTGGTAGACCACGAACGCTGCCATGGCCAACCCTGTGACGATCATCGTGCGAGATGCCAGCGTGGCCTCCACCCACTGTCGCCGGCGATAACCGATCGGCCGAGCCCGCTGGTTCTCTAGCCACAACAGAATTCCGGTGACCACGTGAAGGACGGCGGAAACAAACAGTACAGCACGGACGATCCAGAGCAGCGACCCTGTGGACCGTAAGAATCGGGCATACGAGTTGAGCTTATCCGGGCCCAGGTAAACTTGCAGGTTACCCAACAGGTGGCCGATCACGAATAAGACCAAAATGCAGCCCGTGACGGCCATCACCATCTTTTTGCCGATGCTTGCCTGGTAGAAGCCAATGGATTCCTGAATCGGCAATCGGAGGTAGGAGCTCGCCATAATCCCCCCTTCTGGATCTCGCTCGTCGCCGTTGCTCGCCTCCCCCCGGGGGCGGGGCGAAGCAGACACTATACTACAGCGGCTGGCGCGGGAGGTAGCGCAGGATCTCAATGGCAGGCCGACCCTGGTGGTCACTCACCAAAGCCACTACATGCCTCTCCAGGTTTGCTTCAGAAGCCGTGCGGTCTACCACCTGAATCAACCATGGGAAGACCGCTCGTTGCGGTACGTGGGCCACGACCAGTGCCCCAGGCTGCCTCAGGCGTTCCAGGATTCGCTCGCGCTCGGCTACATCGGGCTCTCTGGTTTCGTAATGCGTCACGGCGTTCTCGATGGAAATGTTGCCCGCAAGGAGGAAACACAGAGCATTTTCCATGCCCCAGTCGGCGACATAAAGGTGAGAGGGTGGTGACCGGCGCAGGATCTCAGCCAGGCGGATAGTGGCGTCGTCCCATGGGGGTATCGGACCGTAATGGAGGATACGCATCGTCTGGACCAGTCCGCCCGCCACTTGGGTACTCAACGCCAGCGTCACCAGCGCCCCCATAGCGAAGCGACCCACGGTGGTCCGCATGCTAACCACACCACAAACCACGAGCCCCACCAGCCAGGGCCACAACAGGATCGTGTGGTGCGCACTTCCTCCAGCTTGCTCCGTAGCCAGCATCTGGAGCCATGAAATGGCAAACCCCAGGAGCATCAGGGTAGCGAGCCGAGCTCGTTCAGATTGCCGCTGCGCCCACGCTGCTAGCGGTGCCAGAACGAGCAGCCACCCGAACGCGGTTCCAGGGACACGTTGGAGGTGTCGGGCCAACCCGTCCAGGGCCTGCCACACAACACTTTGAGAAGGTGCGCCAGCGGGCGGCACCATGAACCCCTGCATCACCGTCCCCTCCAGCGTGGCCCGAAAAACAACCCACTTGTCACGGAGATCACGAAACGAGTGCTTGGGCTGGAGAAAAGTTTGGCCCTGGGTGGACACGGCATACTTGACCAGAGGCGCTGCCCCGACCAGTACGCCGACTAAGGCCACTAGAACCGCCTTTAGGTTCAGCCACGTGCGCAGCTGGCGGCCGTAGAGGATCAAGCTAGCCACGACCAACCCCGACAGGTTCCACACGAACAGAGCCTTGTCCCAAAGCCCAAGCCCAAAAAGCAAGCCACTAAGGCCCAGGAACGCAACGCGCCTTTCCTTCACGTATTTGACAAGAAACGCACTGCCCGAAACGAAGAGCAGTTGCTGCAAGGCTACCGGCCCCCAATCGAAAACGGTGGTGAACAGGAAAGGCGGATGCGTGGCAAGCAATGCTGCCCCGACCACGGCCGCTCGGCGGTTCAAAAGTCGGTCCACTAGCCAAGCAAAAGCAATGATCGTCAACACCCCACAAAGTAGGACGGGCAAGCGCAGAGTCCAAAGTGATGGGCCAGTGAGGGCGAGCCAGGGAGCGTAAAGCCAGCACTTCAGCGCACCCACGTAGGACATAAGCATGAGCGGAATCCAGTGGCTAGCGACTTGCTTACTAGCGGCGATCCGATCTGGCCAATAAATTCCCCGGGCAAACAACGCCTCGTCCTCGTACACGCCTACGTGGGGGATTAGCACTAGGCCGAGTCCAAGGAAGTACACGCAACAGGCGATGAGGACCCAGGTACTCGCCCTAGCCAGTTTGCGACGCTCCATCGTTCAGGGAGTCTCGTTAGCGTGCGGCCTGTGCAGGTAGTTGTAGAACCCAAGGTCACGTCCTGTGAAATGCTTGGTGACGTAAATGATTTGTGCGGCGTGCTGAGCGAAGTGCTCCACGACGTGGTAAATGGCTTCCAACGCGGTCAGGCGGTAACCCTGGACCTCCACGAGATCGGTGAGCCGGGCCACAGGCACTTCTTCCAGAACGCTTATGGCTTCGTTGACCGTCGAGCGCAGCCGGCCTGAAAGCTCGTCCTTGCCCTCCCCGCCGGTCGTGGAGAATTCCGTTTCACGTTGCCGTACATCGGGCAATCCGCCCACTCCAGAGCCGATCCACTGGCGCACATTCCCACAAAGATGCAGCACGAGGTTACCCACGGCGTTCTGGGACGGCGACGATCGGGCCCAGATCTGTTCGTCGCTCAACAGTTCCAGACAGCGGCAGACACGTTCTGTTAACTGTCGGAGCTTGCGGACCGAAAAATCCAGAAAGATAGCGCCGACATCTCGCTGTTGCATACAGGTCGCTTGGTTTTACTGGAATCCACCCACGCTAATGCTATCGCTACGAGTTCACAGTACCTGCTCGTTCCAGTTCTCGAGGATTTGCTTGATCTTGGTGACGAATTGGTCGGCTGGGGCTCCGTCGATCAGTCGGTGATCGAAGGTCAGCGATAGGTAACACACGGAGCGGATCGCTATAGCATCGTCGATGACCACTGGTTCTTTAGTCACCGCTCCCACGCCCAAAATGGCCACCTGGGGCTGAGGGATGATCGGCGTAGCGATCAGGCTCCCGAAGCTCCCGTAGTTGGTGATTGAGAAGGTCCCGCCCTGTACCTCTTCGGGCTTCAGCTTTCTGGCTCGAGCGCGTGTGGCGAGGTCCACGATGTCCCGCTGCAGGCCGATGATGCTCTTTTCATCCGCATGCCGGATCACCGGCACGATCAAACCCTCGTCCAAGGCCACCGCGATCCCGATGTTGATCTCGTTGTGATAGACGATGTTGTTGCCATCGATGGATGCATTCATGATGGGGAAAGCTCTCAGCGCTTGAGCCGCGGCCCGCACGATAAAGGGCAGATATGTGAGCGAGAAACCGTAGCGCGCCTTGAACTCCTCCTTGATCTGCTCCCTGAGGCGAGCGATGCGGGTCATGTCCACACGGTGGACTGTGGTCACATGGGCCGAGGTACGCTTGCTGTAGACCATATGCTCGGCGATCTTAGTCCGCATTAGGCTCATGGGCTCGATGCGGACCTTGGGCGCCTCGGCGACGGCCGGTGCCGGGACCTCCTGGGTTGCGGGAGGCGGTGGTGCAGGCATAGTAGGCGTGGCTGGCGCTGCCGCTTTTTGCGCAGCCCGAGCAGCTAGGTAAGCTTCAATGTCTTGCTTGGTGATTCGGCCGCCGGGCCCGGTCCCTTTGACCTCCCGCAAGTCGATCTGGTGTTCTCGCGCCAGGCGGCGCACCAAGGGCGAGACCGGCCCGATCTCCGCGAGCTGTTCTGGAGCTTCCTTTTCCATCGGTGCTTCGGGAGGCGCTGGCGGAGTAGCCGGCGTTTCAGCGGGGGCAGCTGTGGCTACTTCGGCTGGGGTTGGCACCTCCACTGGAGCTGCGGCCTGCTTTGCCGGCGCCGCGCTCGGGGTCGGGCGAGCACTCGCGGTCTCGTCAATGCGAGCGACCACCGTGTTTATCGCTACCGTTTGCCCCTCCGAAACCAAGACCTCCGCAAGGATGCCGGCCGCGGGCGAAGGCACTTCCGTGTCAACCTTGTCCGTGGAGATTTCGAAAAGCGGTTCGTCCTGTTCGACGCGGTCCCCTGGCTTTTTTAGCCACTTTGTGAGTGTGCCTTCGGTAATGCTTTCCCCCATTTGGGGCATCACTACGTCAATCATGCGATCCTCCCCATCGCGATGTTCTGCCACTGGAGCTCGCGGTCGAAAACCCGACCGAAATGGTGAGCCACACGCTCACTCACCGTTTCCATGGACGCGCTCGATCCTTCCTGGCGCATTGAGGTCACCGGGTTTGGGAGCCCACAGGGCACGATGTACTGGAAGTAACGGAGATCCGTTTCCACGTTGAGCGCAAACCCATGGTACGTAACCCAACGCGAGATATGCACGCCGATGGCCGCGATTTTTCGATCCTCAACCCAGACGCCGGTAACCCCCGCCCGGCGCGTGGCCGGGATGTGGAACTCCAGGAGAGCGCGGATCAAAACCTCCTCCAAAGCCCGGACATAAGCGACCACATCTCGCTTCCACTCCTTCAGGTCGATGATGGGATAGCCGACGAGCTGGCCTGGACCATGGTAAGTCACATCGCCACCGCGGTCTGTATGCCACAGCTCGATGCCTTGTTGCCGCAACCGCTCCAGGCTCACAAGCACATGCTCGGCCTTACCGTTGCGGCCGATGGTGATCACGTGGGGATGTTCGAGCAGCAATAACTGGTCGGGAATAAGCCCCTCCTGCCTTTGCCTCACTAACTCGAGCTGCAGCTCCAAAGCTGCGCCGTAGCCGACCCTACCCAGTTGCCGGACCACACACTTACGCATTGATGGCCAGGCCATACACCGCGTTGAAAGCTTCACCCATCGCCTCGTAAAGCGTCGGGTGAGCGTGTACAGCATTCATCATGGTCTCCACCGTAGCCTCCGCTTCCATCGCCGCAACCGCTTCACCGATCAGCTCGTACGCATGTGGGCCAATGATGTGCACTCCAAGGATCTCACCATAGCGTTCGTCGGCGACAACCTTAACAAAGCCCGCGTGCAAACCTTCAATTGAAGCCATGCTGTTCGCCACGAAGGGGAACTTGCCCACGCGGACCCGGTAACCGGCGTTGCGGGCCTGCGTTTCCGTTAGGCCCACACTGGCGATTGCCGGCTTGCAATACGTCGCACTGGGGATGCGGTCCTTACGCAGAGGTTGGACTGGCTTGCCAGCGATGTGGGCGACGGCCACCATCCCTTCCTTGGTAGCTACATGAGCTAGCTGAGGCGTACCCGCCACGACGTCGCCTATGGCATAGACGCCTGGCTGCGACGTACGTTGCCACTGGTCCACTTTGATGTAGCCTCGGTCTGTTTCCACACGCACATTCTCCAGGCCGATGTCATCAGTCAACGGGCGGCGCCCTATGGCAACAAGTAAAGCGTCCGCTTCGACTTGCTCGGTTTGTCCGCTACTCAATGTCACACGCAGACGCACACCGGCCTCCGTGCGTTCGACCTCCTCTACCTTGGCATTCACCTCACATCGGATCCCGGCTTTCCGAAAATATCGGAGCAGCTCTTGCGAGATCTCTTCATCTTCGAGTGGGACCAAACGCGGCAGCATCTCGAAAATGCTGACTTTGGAGCCAAACCGCGAGAAGATCGAGGCGAACTCAACGCCCACTGCGCCCGCCCCAATGATGGCTAGCCGCGCAGGGATCTTCGAGAGATTGAGGATCTCGACGTTAGTCAGAATCCTCTCGGGGTCGGGTGTCAGGCCGGGTAGCATACGCGCCGTCGACCCGGTCGCGATGATAATGTTTCTGGTCTCCAAAAGCTGTTTGGTGCCATCCGGCTTGCTCACTTCGACTCGCCCCGGGGCCAGAATCCGGCCGTAACCCCGCACCCAGTCCACACGGTGCTTCTTCATCAAGAACTCAATGCCCTTGGCGTGCTTGTCGACGATCTGGTTTTTACGTTCCAGCACGCGGGCAAGATCCAAACGCGGGTTCTCACAAAGAATCCCCTCCTGCTGGGAATGAAGGACATGCTCCCATAGATCCGCGGTGTGCAGCAGGGCTTTGGTCGGAATGCAGCCGACGTGGAGGCACGTCCCTCCCAGCTTTCCGTCCTTCTCCACAATTGCGGTTTTCAAGCCGTACTGGCTGGCGCGGATCGCTGCGGAATACCCGCCCGGCCCGCTGCCGATCACCACTACGTCGTAACTCATTTGACGTTCATTCTAGCATTGCGTCGCCAAAACCCCGTTTTTTGTGCCCGGCGATAACCCGCCTCGCGGATAGAGGCGCAGTGGTTAGAGTCTGGGATCGTTTCGTCTCCGGCGAGTAGCTGTGGTAAGGACACTCCGGCGGCTGGCTTGCGACAATAGAGTGAGCTTTCATGTCGGCTCACAGATGGGCCAACACATGGGCCTCAAGGGGACAGGACGAAAGTGGTGGGCATGGCTGTGGGGAGCGGCCGTAGTCACGGTTTCTAGTGTGTCGCTGGCGGCCGAGGTAGATCGCTGGCCGCTGCGGTCGGTTCGGGTCGAAGGCAGCGAGCACTACCCCCAGGAAGTGTTGCTCAAAACTACAGGCTTGCAACTCGGCAGCTTGGTGGGACCGGCGGACTTCGAGGCCGCGAAGCAAAGACTCCTTAGCACGGGCGTGTTTGAGACGGTGGGCTATCGCTACGGGCCCTCCTCAAGCGGCCCCGGATACGACGTAGTCTTCGAAGTCACTGAAGTGAGGCCCTTGTGCGAGGTCCGCGTCGAAGGGCTGGATGTGGAGGCATCGTCGCTCTTTGCCTGGATTCGTACCCGGGACCCTTACCTAGGGGACCGCGTGGCGGCAAGCCAAGTCGTTCTGCGCCGCTACCAGCGACTGGTGGAGGAGTATCTGGCTTCCACAGGGCACCCGGAGCGGGTGAGGGTGGAAGTAGCTGCTGACCGCCCGGGTGAGCTGTACGTGCTGGTCATGCCGGGCAGCGGCTTGCCCGTCGTGGGCGCAGTCGACTTCCTGGGCAATCGCGCTATTGACACGGGGACATTGCGCGAGGCCATCACCACTGTAGCCATTGGTCAACGCTTCACCCAAGGTCGATTCCGCGACTTACTAGAGGCTACCTTGCGGCCAATGTACGAGTCGCTGGGCTATTGGCGAGTTGAATTTCCAACGATTCGGGCTCGCCCATTACAAGCTGACCGACGGGCCGTGGAGGTTCTGGTCGAGGTGAAGGAAGGAGAGGTGTACAAACTCGGCACGATCAAAGTCGAAGCACCTTCACCGGTAGCCGAGCGGGCGATGCGGGACGTGCGATTGGAACCGGGTGCGGTGGCGGACATCCGGCGAGTGCAATTGTTGGCTGAGCGCGTACGCCGGCGACTACAAGCGGCAGGCTATCTAGAGGCTGCAACCACGATTCACCGCAGCTTCGATGATTCCGCCCGCACGGTGGACCTCACCATTCGGGCCGAAGTGGGGCCGCTGTTCACGTTCGCAAAACTAGAGATCGTAGGACTGGACCTCCATGGCGAACATGCAGTGCGGCGCCTGTGGGCATTAAAGCCTGGGGAGCCGTTCGATGCCACTTATCCGGACTACTTCTTGAAGCGCCTGCAGGAGCTTCAGCTTTTCGACAACCTGTCGCAGGCAAGTTCGGAAATTCACTTAGATACCGAGAGGCACACGGTTACGGTTACGCTCTACTTCAGCGCTTCGCCGAAGTAGCTGGCTGGGAGCAACCATCGGCATCGTCAGGGCTGCGGGATTGGGTTGTGGCGCGGAACCTAGAGAGGTGTGGCCTGAGTCACGTTCCAGGGACGCCGGATTGCGCACAGCCCGGGCGAGACTTCTCCAAGACGGCCTTAATGAGCCCTAGCGCAGCTTTGGACAACGCTTTGTCTCGGCGGTAGATCAGGGCCAGGTGGCGGTAAACCGGTTCGGGACCTAAAGGGATCGCCACTAAGGAGCCACTGGCGACTTCTGGCTGGCAATGGAGCCACGGCACGAATCCCAAACCAAGCCCCAGTAGCGTGAAGCACTTGACCAATTGGGTGGACTCCAGCTCCATCGATACCTGGATCTCGTCTGCCACTGGCGCCAGCCAGGTCTCCAACATGGCGCGGGTCCGCCCAAAGCGCGGGAGCAACAAAGGCTCCCCGAGCAAATCTTGGGGAACCACCTGGGCCCGCCCGCTCAAGCGATGACCAGCGGGTACGATGAGGCAGATCTGATCGGTGTGAAAGGTCACGCTTTGTAGCTTGCGGTCCGCCCCCGCTGGCTGAGCAATTCCGAAATCCGCCCGGTTTTCCAGGACTGCTTGGATGGTTTTTTCCGTGTAAGAGCGTTCAATCTGGAGTTCCACGTTCGGGAAGCGGCTCTTAAACTCGCGGATGGCATCCGGTAGCAGGTAGATACAATCGGCTTCGCTTACGGCCAACAGGATTTCTCCGCGCGGATCCCGTTGTAACTCATTGATCCGATCTTGGGCCTCGCGCTGGAGGTCGAGAATGCGTCGGGCATATTCTGCGAAGATTCGCCCTGCCGGGGTGAGTTCGATCCGAGTGCCCAAGCGGTCGAACAGTGTCGTGTTGAGCTCGTTCTCCAGCTGGCGGATTTGCGCACTGATGGCAGGCTGCGTCCGGTAGCAGGTTTGCGCCGCGCGCGAGAAACTCTTCAACCGGACGACCTCGAGAAAGGTCCGGAGCTGATCCAGGTCCATACTTCAGTAAGGTAGAGTGCCCGGCTGGCTCCCTTCCGCTGGGAACTCGAAGCCCAGTGTATCATCCACAGTTTCGATGGCGCACAGCCGCGCTCAGGGGTTCTCGAGCAACTTGATCTTCGGCGGTAGCTCAAACAGCTCCGGCTTGAGCGGGGCGTTGACGGTAACCTCCTCGGCAAACAGGGCAAAGACGCGCTGCTTGTCTTGATATCGCTGGATGACCAGAGGGAGCTGGACACCTCCGCCCGCATCCCGATACTTTCCGAAGGTGGTCACTTCGACATGCGGAATACCGTATTGATCTCTCCGTGTGAGCGATTGCTGCAGCGGAAGCTTCGTGGAATAGTGAACGGCTACTGTCACAGCCCGGTTCTGTGCGTCGATGAACTCTAAAACCTCCGCTGGCTGGTTGTCCACTATGTCTCGGCCTTTGTACTGCACCAACATTCCCGGTTCGTCCAGCCGCCGCAGCAGAATGTAAAAGACGTCGTACTTGCGCGAGGTACGGTAACGTTCCAGCACGTCTTCGGTCAGTGGTCGGGCCCCACGGTAGGTAATCTCCCACGCCCCTTTTTCGTTGAACAGAACAGCCCACTGTTCTCTGGTTTTCCCGAACGACTGCCGTTCTCTCAGATAGAGGACCTTTGGATCGGCCTGGGTAGGGGCGTCGACGAATTCAGTGTAGATCGTCGCATTGGCTAGCCCTCGCAGCTCTTCGCTCTCAAAGGAAAATAAGCGGCCCCGCTGGACTCGTGTCCGCATGGAGCGAAAAGCCGGACCTCCAAGGGCCTGGATTATCTCTTCAACTAGCTGCAGGGCTCGTGGATCGCCTTCGGCTGGCCAGCAGGGACCAGAACACCCCACCAGCAGGGCACCCAGTGCCAGCAATGGCCGTACGCACATCGATCGTCCTCGTTCCAGTTCATGGCAGTGGGAGCTGCAGCAGTCCGCGCGCAGCCTCTGCCATGATAGCGGCCTGAACCCGACTAGGGTTAGCTGAGCTCTGAGCAGCAGGCTTCCCGGAAGGCTCAGGTTTGCGAGGCGGCGGAATCGTCAGGTCGATCTCCTGAATGGGCAAGCCGAGCTTGGACAGGGGCTCACGTAACTGGCCTGGATGTACGACAGCTACAATCGTTAGCTGCTCAGGCCGGATCCATTTCCGGGCCACTTCGAGCACGTCCCGCTTGGTGACGCCGGCCACAGCCTTCTGGTACTGGAAGATGAAATCGTCCGGATAGCCATAATAGCGGTACCGGGCAAGGCGGGTCAAAATTTTGCTCGGCTGGTCGAAGTTGAACACAAAGCTATTGAGAACGGTGTCCTTGGCGACACGGAGCTCTTCATCGCTGACTTCTTCCGAGCGCAAACGTTGGAGCTCTGCGAGGATGGTGCGCAAGGTGTCCACGGTGGATTCGGACTTGGTTGAGCCGGCTATAGTGAACAGGCCTGGATGAAGGTACTCGGCATTCCAGGACGCGCTCACGTGATAGGCGTAACCGAGTTGTGTGCGTACCTTCACGAACAGGCGGCTAGAGAACCCACCCCCGAGGATGTCAGCCATGACCGATAGGGCGGGGTAGTCCGGATCCCTGAACGTACTACCTACATGTCCGATCCGGAAGAATGTCTGGTTAATGTCCGTCTTCGAAGCTACGAACAAGCCCGGTTGGGGTTGCGAAGTGACTGGTGGGAACTGCGGCACGGGAGGACGGCTGACTTTCCAATCTCCGAACAGCGTTTCCAGTTTCTGCAGCATCTGCTCGGCAGCAAAGTCACCTTGAATCGCCAACAGGATGTTGCCGGGGAAGAAGTATCGGTCATGAAACGCCACTAGATCCTCACGCTGGATCCGCTCCAGGTGCTCGTACTCCATCCGCCAACCGTACGGCGTATTGCGGCCGTAAACGATTTGCCGGAACTCCCGGGCAGCGATCCCCGCAGGATCGTCATTCCGGCGCGCGATCAGGCTGCGGCGCTGCGTCTTGGCGAGGTCCAACTTGTCTTGCCGGAATGCGGGTGTGGTCAGGACCTCTTTGAAGAGCTGGAGCACCTGATTCAGGTTTTCACTGAGACAGCTGAAAGAGACTGTCCCGACGGTGTCGCCGATGGAGCTTTCGATTGACGCAGCCAGGTCTTCCAACTCCCGATCCAACTGTTCGCCTGTCCGGGTCGACGTGCCTCCAGTGCGGAGTACCGCGCCTGTGATGTCGGCCAGCCCGACCTTTTCCGGTGGATCGAATAGCGATCCAGTTCGGATGAGCGCGATGCCGCTAGCCAGGGGTAAGCTGTGGTCTTCTAACAAGAGCACGCGCATCCCGTTGGAGAGCGTGTGGGACTCGACCTTCGGCAGTTCCACAGGCCGCAGCGGTGGAAACCGTAGCTGATCGTAGCGTGGGATCTGGGGGCCGACCGTGGGAACTTGAGCCCAAGCCAGGCTCGCTAGGCACAACAAGAAAGCGCGGCGCTTCATTGGGCTGCCTCCTTCGCTTGGACGAGAAAGGCGACTGTCCTTTGAGAGGGGCGGAAATATTGCTTGACGACCCGCTGGATGTCTTCGGCGCTGACACGGTCGATCAATTCAAGCCCACGGAACATCATGCGCCAATCTCCGTAGTTGACGTGGTACCAAGCCAGGCGCATGGCCAGACCAGCATTCGAAGCCAGGCTGCGAATGATGCTCGCCCGGATGTTGCGCTTGACACGTGAGAGGGTTTCTTCGGGCACCGGCTCCCGCTCCAGGCGGGCGAGTATCTGGTAAATGGCCTGCTCGTTTTCTGCCGTGCTATGGCCTAGATTCGGGACGGCGTAAATCAAAAAAGTGTTGGGGAACTTACCCGACGGAAAAGTCGCAGAAGACCCGGCAGCCAGCGCAATCCGGCGATCTCGCACCAGTTCCTGATAGAGTAAACCCGTCCGGCCCATGGAAAGTACACCGTCCAACACGTCCAACACAGGGTCGTCCGGATGCCGCTGGTCCGGTCGCTTGTAGGCGATCATGAGAACGGGTTGGCTTTCGCTTTCAATCGCGACCCGCCGCTCGCCCTCTTGGGGTGGTTCCTCGGTGATGACCGTTGGGGGAGGAGGACCGGGTTCCAAGCGTCCAAAGTATCGCTCGGCAAGCTTACGAATTTCCTTCGGGTCGACGTCCCCCACGATGGCCACGGTGATGTTGGACGGGACGTAGTAAGTCCGGTGGAACCAGGCGGCGTCAGCGGCTCGGAGATTTTCGATGTCGCTGGCCCAACCTACGATCGTACGGTAGGGGTGCGCCAAGAAAGCCGTCGCCAGCAGCACCTCGTACAGCTTGCCTCGGGGATCTGATTCGACGCGCATTCGCCGCTCTTCCCGGACCACATCGCGCTCCTTGTAAAACTCCCGAAAAACCGGTTGCCGGAACCACTCGGATTGGAGCAGAAACCATAGCTCCACCCGGTTGGAGGGCAGGCTGTAGAAATACTGGGTGGCATCAGCCCCAGTCGTAGCGTTGAATCCGACCGCGCCGTTCTGCTCGATCACCTGGACGTATTTGTTCGGATCGACGTACCGGTTGGCACGCTCGATGGCTTGCTCCAGGGCCTTGCGCAGCGCCTCCAGCTTTTGAGGGTCCGCCCGGCGACCTTTGCGCTTTTCGAGCTCCAACGCGTCGTAAGCCCGCTCCACTTCTTCCAATGCACGCTGCTCCTCCGCCCAGTTCAGCGAACCTAGGTCGGTCGTGCCCTTACCGATCATGTGTTCGAACATGTGCGCCAGGCCCGTCTTGCCCGAGGGATCGTTCACCGAGCCCGCATCCACGTAAGCATGGAATGACACCACAGGAGCCTCATGCCGTTCCAGCACGATGAAATGCATCCCGTTGGCCAGTGTGAACTCGGTGACCCGCTTTTCGAGCTCGGTCCAATCGAAGGCTCTCAGCAGAGTTGCCGCGCCGAGAACGAGTACACCTACGAGCACTCTTCTTTGTGAATGCATGTTGACACGTCACCGTGAGAAAGCTGTTCCGGAGATCTTTTATCAGTCTAGAAACACGGGAGCGGGTTTGACAATGAAAAGGCTGGCTCGATTCACGCCCTGTCCTGGCGCCCTAGTCCGTGAGGCTCCAAACGGGTAGATGGGCGCGTCGGGACGGTTCGTGGGCGGCAGATTCGCGCAAACCCTCCGCGCGCTGCACGCAGCGCCTGCCGCAATCGCTGCCGGCGTTGCAACCAACGGTTTCGAGTGAGCATGGATGGGTGCCACACCCTCCTGCTACTACCAGTATGCAACAGGGGGAGTGGTGCCACCCGGGGGTCTTTCGACGACCCGAGAGGGGTAGCGCAGGATACCAAAATTGCCTATCCGTGTCTGAGAGGTGGAATGGTGAGGCACGAAGAGCGGCTGGCCGGGCCCGAACGGCGCCCGGCCAGCCACAAAGTTAACGAAGCCAGAGCGGGCAAAGCACTAGGGTAACGGTGGCGATCAGCTTGGCCACAATGTGCAGCGACGGCCCAACGGTATCCTTCAATGGATCACCCACCGTGTCACCGGCCACGGCTGCAGCGTGTGCGAACGAGTGCTTGGGAATCACGTTACCGGCATCATCCCGTAGGTTGCCATCCTCGATGTACTTCTTGGCGTTGTCCCAAGCGGCGCCACCGTTGTTCATGAAGGAAGCCAACAAAATCGCGGAGAATGTGCCGACCATCAGGAACGCACCCACCGCGTACGCGGCGTTGTCCCCGGTAATCCTCAACCATACGAAGGTCAAACCGATGGCCACCGGTAGCAGCACGGGGAGCAATCCTGGGGCAACCATGCCACGCAATGCGGCTCGCGTAGTGATGTCGACCGCCCGTGCGTAGTTTGGCCTAGAGGTTCCAGCCATGATCCCCGGGTCCTCGCGGATTTGACGGCGTACCTCCTCAATGATCTTGCTGGCGGCTTCACCGACGCTTCGCAGCCCCCAGGCGCTGAACAGGAACACCATCATGATGGCTACGACGGCGCCGATTAAGGTTTCTGGCACGACGAGGTTGATATTGAACAGCTGACCTTCGTTGCCCGTCAGCAATAGCACGCGGTCAAAATAGGCCTGGAACAGGAGGAAGCCCGCCAGGCCAGCGGACACCATAGCGTAACCTTTGGTGAGGGCCTTGGTGGTGTTGCCGGCAGCGTCCAAGTGGTCGGTCACCCGGCGGATGTGCTCGCCGGCCTTGGTGAACTCGTTGATTCCGTTCGCGTTATCTGTGATGGGCCCAAAAGTATCCTCGGCGAGGATGTATGGGCAGGTCATCAGCATGCCCATCGTGGCAATCGCCGTCCCGTAAGCGCCGCTCAACCACCACGGTAAGGCCAGCCCAGCTTTCGTCCCGAACCAATAAGTGAGCAACAGCGCCGCGCTGATCACCAAGGCTGTGGGCATGATCGTTTCAAAGCCGACTGACAAGCCGGTGACCATCACCGTAGCGGGGCCCGTTTTGGCGGCTTCAGCAATGCGCCGCGTGGGCAAATAGCGGGCCTCGGTGTAATACTGCGTGATGTACACGACAACCACACTGGTTAGGATTCCCACCAACCCCGCGGTCATCAGCCACATCCAACCGTCGCACATGGGCTGGAAGATCGCCTTCGACGTCGCAATCATCCCGATGGCAGAAATGACCAGAGCTACGTAGTAACCCCGGTTGAGCAGATCCATCGGGGCTTGGATCTCCCCTTTGCCTCGCACCGTCAGCACGCCGATAAGGCTCGCGATGATGCCCAACGCACGCACCACCAGTGGGAAGAGAACCCAGCCCACAGCCACATCCGAGGGGACACCGGCCTGGACCGAGAGCGTGTACAGACTGGCGCCGATGATCATCGCGCCAATGTTTTCAGCGGCAGTCGATTCGAACAAGTCAGCCCCACGGCCGGCACAGTCGCCTACGTTGTCGCCTACCTGGTCTGCGATGACGGCCGCATTACGCGGGTCGTCTTCGGGGATACCGGCTTCTACCTTGCCGGCCAGGTCGGCACCCATGTCAGCCGCTTTGGTGTAAATTCCTCCACCTAACTGGGCAAACAGGGCCACCATCGAAGCCCCGAATCCGAAGGCCACTGTTAAGTGTGGGGCGATCTGCGGTTTCTCTAACCCTCCGTAGGCTAAGAACATCACCGTAACGCCCAGCAGGCTCAGCGTCACGATCAGGAAGCCAGAGACAGCGCCACCACGCAACGCCACCTGTAAGGCCTCGCCAAGACTGCGGTGAGAAGCCGAAGCGCAGCGCACATTCGACTTCACCGCGATCCACATGCCCACGATGCCGGAGATGCAGGAGCATAAGCCGCCGACCAGGAAGGCTACCGCAGTCCTCCACCCAAGGCCAAAAGCCGTCACTTGGAGCATTTCGAGCTCGGCTTCAGAGCTCATCCCTCCGATCAGCAAGCCTATGATCACCGCGACGATGGCTGCCGTAATGGCGATCGTGGAATATTGCCTGCGGATGAATGCCCAGGCACCTTCGCTGATCCGTGCGTTCACATCGCGCATTGCGTCCGTGCCAGTGTCGAGCTTCAGGATGTAGCGGATCAGCCACAGCGCAAACAGCAAGCCGCTTGCACAGCCGATCGCAACAATCCACAAAAGGGTAGACATCATGTGGTCCTCCTTAGTCGATTAATGTTGACCCGTCCGGTTGAGGTGGCCGGCTCAATCGTTTCCGGGCCACTGGCACAGCCCCTTCCCGCACCACACCTTTGGCGCGGGTGTGAGGCATTGCCAAACTGTTCTCCCGTTCGCTCCCTGGCGAGGTGCCCTAAAGCCCCCGCTCTGTATTCGATAAGCCTCTATAGGCCTAGGCCAGCTAGTCCTCC
>JAUQPO010000353.1 GCA_030550335.1 Acidobacteriota bacterium | reverse complement strand
ATCGCGAGTCCGCTACTCAGGGCGGGTATGAGTCCGTGCTGGTGCGTTTTGAGTACAGCTGGGGACCTTGGCCTGCGCTCGGCGTGGTAGGAACCTGTGATTGAAACGCGAAAATCAAAGTGCACCCTGGCAAACTCCGCCGCTCACACCCGTGCCTGCAGTCAGGCCCGCTCGGGGAAGAACACCACGGTAGGATCAGCCGACAAGGCCAGCAGGCCGTAGGGTTGCAGTCCTTCACGGCATCCCGGCAGCAGTTCGAAGACAGCTCCAGGAAGGTTATTGTGCTCGAGCTCCAAGCAGCGCTAGAGACCAAACCGGTGTGTGGCTTCCCACAGCCGACACAGCTGCGGCAAGTGATCAGGCTGGCGGCTCTTACCGAGAGTAACCGGCCTATCTACGCTGGCCCATTCCCGTCTGAGTCTGCCATGGTCGAGCGCGTGTTGTTCGTCGATCACTGGCGTGCCACCGCAGTTGTGGAGGACGCAAGCGAAAGGGACCGTGTGGGTTGGTACTATGTGCGAGTAGTTCGAACCAACGGGCAACTGGCTTGGTCCAGCCCGATGTGGTTCGAGGCCAGGAGGGCGTGAATGAATTGGCGGCAGAACAGTTTCGGACAGACTCGGGAAGCCGATGGGTGCGATCGGCGCCGCTTTTTGCGATGTGGTGCAGGGATAGCAGCCCTGATCGGCAGGCCACAATGGGGCTGGGGAGCCCCGGAAAGGATTCGCATTGGCCCGTTCACGCTCAACCCTCGGGCTTGCGTGCTTCTGTTTATGGAGGGCGGCCCCAGCCACATCGATACGTTCGATCCGAAGCCTGCCTTGGCGCGCTACCACGGTCGCCCTGTGCGAGGCTGCTACGCACCCGTTAGCAAGGTGTACGTGGCCAGCCCCTTCGGCTTTCGGCGGGCTAGGCGTACGGAGATCGTGCTGAACGAAGAGCTTGAGCAGTTGAGCCGGGTCGCCGATAGGATCTGTGTACTGCGCGGGGTCGCCCCGCCAAATGGCAATCACACGCTCGCTCAGGCAAGCTTTCTTCCGGGACCGATTAGTGGGCAGTTGGTGTGGGAGCCTCGGGACGAGCCGCGCGATAGGCGGCTCGGTGACGCGAGAACTTGCCCTTGGGACCGGGTCTGCGTAAGCGTACCAGCTGCTGTGTCCGACCGCCTGCCATTGGAACTAGGCGCACCATCACGACGAATCCAGCAGCGGTATGGTGTAGGTGCGCCGGATCCCCTGCTCGATCGCGTGGCGCGTTGTTGCTTGGCGGCTCGTAAGCTGCTCGAGCGGGGTGTGCGCTACGTACAAGTCACCGTCAGCGGATGGGACGCACACGTGGCTCTCGAGTCAGTTTACCGGCGGCTGCTCCGGGCGATCGATCAGCCGATCGCTGCTCTCATCGAAGATTTGGCCGAAAGCGGTTCCCTATCGGAGACGCTAGTAATCTGGGCGGGTGAATTCGGGCGTGCCCCATTCGGACTGTCTGAGCCTGGGCAGGACCTAGGGAGAGAGCATAACGCCCAGGCGATGAGCCTGTGGATGGCAGGTGCTGGTCTTCCTGGAGGCATAGTGCTAGGTGCCACAGACGAGCTGGGTGAGCAGCCCGTCGAACCTGTGCTCGGATCCCTCGAGCTGAGCACAGCGCTTCGGGCATGCTGGAGTCCCCTAAGCGTGCAAGCCAATCTAACTGGTTTTCCGGTTTAGCGCCTGTATGATGGAAGTGACATTGACGCGCGGGAGGAGCGAACGATGCCCACTTGGATGGTGTTCCTCGCCTATCTAGCCTCAGCATTCGCGGCGCTGCTGCTGTTGCACTTCTTGCGAGCACGCAAATGGTACTGGCATGTGATCAGCGTTCTGGCTGCATTAGTCATAGGACTGGTGCCATTGCCTGAGCCACTGCAAAGTCCTCAGGGAACGCTGGTCGTGGGCGTGACGTTCCTGTTCTTGTTCCTTTGGGGTGTTGCAGCGCCGTTTTTCCGCAAGCCCAGACAACGGGCTGACGAAGTTGCCTCTTGAGCGATATCGGTAAGGCTGAGATAATCGGACCAGGGAGTCTGTTTTTGCACTCACGTAGCCGAGGAGGTTCCCATGTCGACACTGTTGTCCCGTCGCCAGCTTCTCGCAGGTGCCGGAGCGGGCGTTAGTTTCTTGTCCCGGGGCCGCGCTGCTGAGCCCGTCATCGAATACCGCGAGTTGGGTAGAACTGGCCTAAAAGTCAGCTCGCTAGGTTTCGGGTGCATGCTCGCCTCCGACCCGACCGTGATCGAGCGTGCCGCCGACTTGGGCATCAACTACTTCGACACGGCACGCCTGTATCAGGGCGGTAACAACGAGCGCATGGTGGGTGCAGCGCTCAAAGGTCGCCGGGACAAAGTGGTGCTGGCGACGAAAGCTGCGGGTGGCTCCAAAGATAAGGTACTAGAACAACTAGACACCAGCCTGCGGGAGCTGGGCACCGATTACGTGGACATCTGGTTTCTCCACATGCGCAACACCCCGGAGGAGGTCACACCCGAGCTGCTCGAGGCTCAGGAAATCGCCAAGAAAGCAGGAAAGATCCGGTTTCGCGGCGTTAGCTTCCACTTCAACATGGACCGCATGCTCGATCACTTGACCAAATTGGGCGTGATCGACGTGGCGCTAGTCTCCTACAACTTCACCGTATGGCCAGAAGTAACCCAAGCGATCGAGCGGGCGCGCAAAGCAGGCTTGGGAATCGTAGCCATGAAGACCATGGCGGGCGGGCTGGCCAGGATCCAGAAGGGCGATCGGCTCTACGGACAGAACCCGGCTGAGTTGACCGAAAAGTTGAAGCGGCCGGGAGCCATGCTGGCCGCTTTGAAGTGGGTGTTACGGAACCGGTTCGTGGACACGGCTATCGTGGGGATTACGGACCTGGAGCAGCTGGAAGAGGATATGCGGGCCATGCGCGAGCCGTTCACCGATGCCGATGCAAAGCTGCTGGCT
The DNA here is from genome assembly GCA_030550335.1 of Acidobacteriota bacterium. GTDB lineage: Bacteria > Acidobacteriota > Terriglobia > Bryobacterales > Bryobacteraceae > JAUQPO01. The sequence continues at coordinate 586 of JAUQPO010000353.1, read as the reverse complement.
GCGATCCTGCCGGAACTCCGCGAGCGGTATTGCTCGGGCTGTGGTCATTGTGGCGGGGTGTGCCCCTACGGGGTACGCGTAGCCGATGTCCAGAGGTGCCTGGTCTACGCGGAGGGTTACCGTAACTATCCGCTGGCGCGGACTACCTATTTGGAGCTGGGGCCCCAGGAGCAAGCCCGTCGCTGCCTGGATTGTGCGCAGTGCCGGGTGAGCTGCAGGCGTGGGTTGGACTTGCGCCCCAGGCTGGTGTATGCCCATCAGCTACTCGCCTGAGGGCGGGTCAACCGGCGGGCGGCTAACGGCTGCCGAAGCACCGATTTTGATCCCCATTCAGGCCCGAATATCCCCATTTGGCCCTCAGGATGCTCCAATGAAGGGCAGTTTCTTGTGGGGGAGACATCGGGCAATTAATCTAGAATCGGCTCGGAAACACCGAAGGAGTTCTTGCGCCGGAAGCAGGTGACAAGGCATCGAGGAGAAGGACCATGGCCATCCAGACTCTAGGATTGACGGAGCGCAAACAGGACGATTTTGTCGTCATTCAGCCCGAAACGACCTACACTGGAGCTCCCATCACCCCGGTCCC
>JAUQPO010000352.1 GCA_030550335.1 Acidobacteriota bacterium | reverse complement strand
TCTTCCAGAGTAGGCGTGTAGTCTGGGTTCTGCTGCACCTTCTCGTGGACATCCAGCACGACCAACGGCAGGACCATTTCCGTGACAGGGATCTGGTCCACCGTGCGCAAGCCTTCGACGAAATGGACTGGCGGGTCAACGTGAGTACCCCACTGCCCCACTAGACAATACCGATGGGCCAGGAAGCCGGTGCCCAAACGCCCCTCTCCTGGCCGAAATCCGTAGATTTGTTCGCGTTGCTCGTCTGGAAAACCGGGCCAGTGCGGGATGCCGGGCTCGAATGGATGAGTGAGATCGATCCAATCACATTGGCGCAGAGTTTCCAACAGGCTCCAGAGGTCTGTGCTAGCTTGCGGCCGGCAGCTGGGCTGGGTCGCGAGGAAACCGATCCCCAACGCCAGACCAATCATAAGAAGCAGGCTGGCACGCTGGTGCTGCCGAGTCTCTTGGAGCCGTCTCAGCCACATCCGAAGCGTATAAGCCGGATTGTAACCCAACTAAAACTATGATTCAGTTCCCGAGCAAGCCGGGCCGATTTAGACGGTAAGAGGGGCGGTGAGAGAACGGCGACGATTTCCCCGGCTTGCGATCGAGGGGGTGGGATGGGTGCGCTGGTCACCACCCAGTGGAGGTGAGCGCCATGTGCGCTGTCGGTTTTTAGACATCTCGCGCAATGGCTTGCGCTTCGCTTTATACCACGCAATTCCCGTAGGCACTGAGGTGCGAATCGGTCTACCCGACGTTGGCCTACGCGTGAAAGCTATCGTTCGTCACGTCGAGAAAGTGGACGAGCTCTATCATGTAGGCGTAGAATTTCAGGAAATCGACCGTTCGCAATTCACTGTCGAAGCGCCGGGCGGAGACTTCATGGACAGCTCTTCTCGCCCGCTCTGACGGCTACTGGGAGTCGGTTGCCCTCCGGCGGTAGAGGGCAGGTGGTGTACGGATTTAGCGCGCAGGGTGGATGGTAAGCCTTGTTGAAATCGAGCACCACGGTTCCGCCCGCATCGGCTTCTGCGTAAAGAAAGCGGCCTCCACCATACGTCTCGCTTCCACTGGTGGCATCGCGGAAAACAAAGAACAGCCGCTGCCCACTCTGAATGGCCGTCAAACGAAGTTGTTGGCCCTCGAGAGAGAACTCTACGAACCCAGGCGATTCTTCCTCGGTGACGATGCCGATGATGGATGGCACGCGAAGCTTGCGTGGCGGGTCGTACTTCACCAGCCGGCCCACAACCCGGTAGCGAGGATCCACTGGGTACCAGCACAAGCCCTGAAAGCTTCTGCGAGGCGGATGTTCTGGGTCACGCACCCGCAAACCGTACCGATCCCCGCGACGGATTAACCAGAACGTCACTCGTCCGGCGCGAATGCGCGTGGGTGGACCCGGTTCGTCGGGTAGGAGCTCGAGTGGCGGCGACCCGTCCGCCGGATAATAGATCGCTCGTCCAGAAGCGAATTCGAGCTGGCCCGCTTCCGCCGGGCCGGAACCTTGAGGTAACACGATGTCACAGGACTCGCTAGTGCCGATCCGGTAGCGTCCTGGTTCCAGCCAATGAAGGCCGGCTAGAGCCAGCCATCCATCCTCTGCGGCCAAAGCTGCCTCATGTTTCTTGCGCCATTGCAGGACATCTAGGAAGTAAGGATCGGCTGGCCAAATGGCGACCTGACCAACGCACAATAACGCCAGATTTGCCCACGCGATAGAAGCCATTCGCGCCATCGAACAACCACCGAACCGGACCAGGAAGTCTGACGTCCTCGTGGGCCACCGAGCCCATCTGGGCACCTGATTCGAGTATCATACGCGCAAGATGCGGTACACAACCTTCTGTGTTGGCCTCCTACTGGCTGGAATCCTTTACGCTCAACCCGAAGGCGTTATCTACGACGAGTCGAAAGTTCCTCCCTACACCTTGCCCGATCCGCTGACCTTAATCAGCGGAGAGAAAGTGCGCGACGCCAAAACGTGGTTCGAACGCCGCCGACCGGAAATCCTGCGCTTATTCGAATCGGAAGTCTACGGCAAATGTCCCGAACCGTTGCCGACGATGCGATTCCAGGTGGTGGAACAGGGAACGCCGGCTCTGGAAGGTTTGGCGATCCGGCGGCAGGTGGTCATTCTTTTCAATGGGAGAGAAGATGGGCCCCAGGCCGACGTGTTGATTTATCTGCCGGCGAAGGCTCGGCGGCCAGTGCCCGCGTTTCTGGGATTAAATTTCACCGGGAATCAGTCGGTCCATTCGGATCCCGGGATTCGCTTATGTCGTAGTTGGATGCGCCCTAGCAAGGGCCCCGAGGTAGTCAACAACCGCGCCACTGAAGCCTCACGCGGTATTGCCGCAAGTCGGTGGCCGGTGGAGAGGATCCTTTCCCGCGGATATGCCCTGGTCACGGCTTATTACGGGGATATCGACCCCGACTACGATGATGGCTTCCAAAACGGCGTTCACCCGCTGTTTTACCGGCCAGGCCAAACGCGCCCGGAGCCTGACGAATGGGGCTCGATTGGGGCGTGGGCTTGGGGGCTCAGCCGGATCCTTGATTATCTGGAGACGGACCGGGATGTCGATGCCCGCCGGGTGGCGGTCATTGGCCATTCGCGGCTAGGCAAAACCGCGTTGTGGGCCGGAGCTCGCGATCAGCGATTTGCTTTGGTCATTTCTAACAACTCTGGCTGCGGAGGCGCGGCGCTCAGCCGCAGGAGGTTTGGAGAAACAGTGCGCCGGATCAACACCTCGTTCCCCCACTGGTTCTGTGGGAACTTCAAGAAGTACAACGATCGGGAAGACGAGCTTCCGGTGGACCAGCATATGCTGATTGCTCTCATCGCCCCGCGCCCGGTTTATGTAGCCAGTGCCGAGGAGGATTTGTGGGCCGATCCTCGCGGGGAGTTCTTGTCGGCCCTGCATGCAGATCCAGTTTATAAGTTGCTCGGCACGGAAGGCTTGCCAGTGCGCGAGATGCCTCCCGTGAACCAGCCGGTGATGGGCACCATCGGCTACCATATACGGTCCGGCAAGCACGACATCACGCCTTGGGATTGGGAGCAATACCTGACGTTCGCGGACCGACACTTCAAACTGTCGCGGGCGAGTGCACGGTCCGCCTCCCAGCGGTAATGCGTCGCGGCAAGAGGTGGGGTATGAGTGAGGGAAGACGGAGACTGCGGAGCGAAGACTGGTTTTTCGAAAGCGACTACTCGGCCCTGGCTCGACGGGCCTACCTACGTTCGGAAGGCTTCAACCGAGATATTTTCGAAGGCAAGCCCATCATCGGGATATGCAATTCCTGGAGCGAATTCACACATTGTAACCGCCATTTGCGTGAGGTGGCCGAGGCGGTCAAGCGGGGCGTATGGAAGGCCGGTGGCGTCGCCCTGGAGTTCCCTACGATCTCACTGGGCGAACCATTCATGAAACCCAGCTCCATGCTCTGGCGCAATCTCATGGCCATGGATGTGGAGGAATGCTTGCGGGCGTATCCCATCGATGGAGTCGTTCTGCTGTGTGGGTGCGACAAAACCACGCCCGCTCAGCTGATGGGGGCTGCCAGCGTGGACTTGCCGGCC
>JAUQPO010000351.1 GCA_030550335.1 Acidobacteriota bacterium | reverse complement strand
GGTGCTCGTGGCGGGGTTGGCGACGGTGGCGTCGGTGAATGCCTTCGTGAGCGCCCTGCCTTTCTATCGCGCACGCCTGAACCAGCTCGTTTGGCAGCTGCGCGACCGGTTGGCCGACCGGGGGATTAGCCTTGCCGAGCTGAATTGGTTCGAATCACTGGACAGTGGCCAGGTTCTGAAGTTTCTAGCGGATGCGTTCACCGCCATCAGTGGTGTCGTCGGCAACTCGATCCTGGTTTTGCTCATCGTGGCGTTCACGCTATTGGAGGTGTCCACTTTCGAGGGCAAACTCGCAGCTGCTTTCGGCGGGGCCAGTAGGTCGGTCACCCAGTTCCGTGAGATCGCCATCAATGTGGGCCGCTACTTGGTTTGGAAAAGCCTGATCAGTTTGGCGACGGGAGTGGGGATCTGGATTTGGCTCACGGCACTGGATGTGGACTTCGCGTTGCTCTGGGGCCTGCTCGCCTTCTTGTTGAATTACATTCCCAACTTTGGCTCGATCTTAGCCGCCGTGCCAGCGATCGTGCTGGCGCTGGTCCAGCTCGGTCCGGCCAAAGCCGTGCTCGTCGCCATCGGCTACTTGCTGGTCAACCTAATCATGGGCAACATTGTGGAGCCGCGTTTAATCGGTCGGGCTTTGGGGCTGTCGCCTTTGGTCGTGCTATTGTCGTTACTCCTGTGGGGTTGGGTATTTGGACCGGTGGGGTTGTTTCTGGCCGCGCCCCTGACCATGGCGGTCAAGATCGTGTTAGAAAGCCACCCCGATGCGCGCTGGTTGGCGGTTTTGCTCGGTCCTGGGACGGTGCCGGGCGACGGGAGCCGCCCACCCGACGCGGACAACCAGGGGCGAGGCCAGCCGGGCCCCGAAGGTGAAACCCACAGTTCGCGTTCGGAAGGCATCTGAGGAACGGCCGATGAAGTTGATGGTGTTTTCGGATATCCATGGCGACTGGAACCGGTTGCAGGCGTTGCTCGAAACGGATGCTGACTACTTTTTCGCCGCGGGTGACCTGACTTCGTGGGGACGCGGGTTGGATCGCGCCGGGGCCATCCTAGCGCGAAAGGCCCGCCAGGTGTTTGTGTTACCCGGAAACCACGAAAGTCACGAGGCAATTCGCCAGTTCTGCGAAAAGTTCGGGTTGAACGATTTCCACGGGCGGCTGATCCAAGCCGGCGGTTACTACCTGGCGGGATTGGGCTACTCTAACCCAACTCCTTTTGGAACTCCTGGCGAGTATAGCGAGGAGGAACTCGCCGCCCGGCTGGAAGCGTTTAAGGGGAAGGCACCGCTAGTCCTGATCTGCCACGCACCGCCTCGGGATACCCTCCTAGATCAGATTCGGCCTGGCCTGCATGCGGGCAGTAGGGCGGTGCGGCAATTCATCGAACAGTACCAACCCGAGTATTTTTTCTGCGGACATATTCACGAGGCCCACGGACAATTCGTCCAGCTGGGCAAGACGCGGGCTTGGAATGTAGGACGCGCCGGGGTAGTGGTCGAGTTGCCTCCGGTGGAAGGCGTCCATACAGCACAAGGGTAGAATGGAAAGTAGCAACCCTATGTTGATCGAGGAACTCCAGCGAGAATTCGAGGTGCTCCGCCAGCAGTCCGAGGCTGTGCGGGGCTATCTTTGACATCCCTAGGAAAAAAGCAGAACTCGAGCAGATCGAGGCCCGTATCAGCTCCCCGGACTTCTGGGCCAATCCCGAAGAAAGCCAGAAAGTCCTGCAAGATCGCAAGCGCTTGGAACGGGTCTTGGAGGAAGAGCAGGAGATTGTGCGCCGTCTTTCCGACTTGGAAGTGTTGTTGGAGCTGGCCGAAGAAGGTGAGGATGTGGCCGAAGAGATCGCCACGGAGATGGAGGCCTTGCGCCGCCGGCTCAACGAGATCGAAACTCGCACGTTGCTCGACGGCGAGAACGATCACCGCAACGCCATCGTAACGATCCATCCCGGGGCGGGCGGCACCGAGAGCCAGGACTGGGCTGAAATGCTTTTGCGCATGTACCTCCGGTGGGCGGAGCGGCATGGCTTCAAGACGGTGATCACGGACCGTTTGGATGGCGAAGTGGCGGGCATCAAGTCCGTCACCTTCGAGGTGCAGGGAGAAAACGCATATGGATTGCTCCAGTCAGAAGTAGGCGTCCACCGGCTGGTGCGCATCTCGCCGTTCGACGCAAATGCCCGGCGCCACACCTCGTTCGCTTCGGTCTTCGTGTATCCGGAAATCGATGAGGAGATCAAAATCGAGATCCGTCCCGAGGACCTACGGATCGACACTTTCCGAGCCAGCGGCCATGGCGGCCAGCATGTCAATCGCACGGATTCGGCGGTGCGAATCACGCACTTGCCTACGGGTATCGTTGTCCAGTGCCAGAACGAGCGCTCCCAGCACAAGAACCGCGCCATGGCCATGAAGCAGCTGCGCGCCAAACTTTACGAGTACGAGTTAGCCAAGAGGCGTGCGGAAAAGCAAAAGTTGGAGGAATCGAAAGCGGACATTGACTTTGGGAGCCAGATCCGCAGCTACGTCCTTGCTCCTTACCGTTTGGTCAAAGACTTGCGCACACGGTTGGCAGTGGGCGACGTGGACCGGGTCTTAGACGGCGACATCGACGATTTCATTCACGCCTACCTGGTCTGGAAGAAGACCGGCAAGACGTTCGGCGAGGACCGCCAGGATACGGAAGACTGACTAGCCGATGCGCTCGCCCGACGACGCTCTGATCGACCAGGCAGCCCGTGTGATCCGCCGCGGGGGCCTGGTCGTTTTCCCCACGGAAACCGTTTACGGGCTGGGGGCTAACGCCTTGGATCCTGCGGCCGTGGCGCGGATTTACCAGGTCAAGGGTCGCCCGCCCACCAGCCCATTGATCGTTCACGTGGCTTCGCTAGAGCAGGCGCAGTCGTTAGTCAGCCAGTGGCCTGAACGGGCTCAGCTCCTCGCTGAGCGCTACTGGCCGGGCCCGCTGACGTTAGTGCTCCCCAAGTCACCTCTGGTGCCGGACATCGTGACCGCGGGCTTGCCCACAGTGGGGATCCGTATGCCCCGCCACCCTGTGGCACTGGAACTGATTCGGCGTGCAGGGGTACCTGTGGCTGCCCCTAGCGCGAACCCGTTCAGCCAACTCTCGCCCACACGAGCCGAACACGTCGAAGGTGCCCTGCCCGAAGTGGACCTGGTGCTCGACGGCGGGCCATCGGAGGTGGGTATCGAGTCAACGGTCCTGTCGTTAGCTTCCGACCCACCGGTACTGTTCCGTCCCGGAGCCATCAGTCGGGAAGAGTTGGAAGCGGTAATCGGCCCCATCGTACGCCAGGGGCCGGCTGCGCCCGCTCATCCATCACCCGGCCTTCACCCAAAGCACTATGCCCCACGCACCCCGTTGGTATTGGTTGCCGACGGTGCGCTTCCACCAGGTGGTCGAGGCGTCTACGTGTGGGCTTTCCGACGGGGCTCAGCTCCTCACGCTGTGCAGCTTCCGGCAGACCCAGTGGCCTATGCCGCCCGGCTTTACGAAACGCTCCATGAGCTGGACCGGCAAGGCTGGGACTGGATCGCTGTGGAAATGCCGCCTGCTACCCCCGCTTGGGAAGCTGTTCGTGACCGGCTG
>JAUQPO010000350.1 GCA_030550335.1 Acidobacteriota bacterium | reverse complement strand
ATGAAGTTCGCGACCGGCGTCTTGCTCTTGCTGGCAACACCCACCTGGCACGCTGTAGCCGCCGAGGAAGGCTTCGTGCCTTTGTTCGACGGAAAGACCCTCAACGGATGGCTCTACGTCTTCAAGAAAGAGACCCGCTGCGGGTACACGGTCGAGAATGGGGCCATCGTCGCCCTTCCAGAAGGGCACGGGAATCTGTTCACGGTGAACGAGTATGGGAACTTCATTCTGCGGTTCGAGTTCCGCATGGAGCCGGGCGCCAACAACGGCATCGGCATCCGAGCGCCGCTCACCGGTGACGTGGCCTATACCGGCATGGAAATTCAGATCCTCGACCACGATCACGAGAAATACCGGGGCTGGCTACAGCCGTGGCAGCGGCACGGCTCCATTTACGGCGTCGTACCCGCCAAAACCGGTGCGTTGAAACCTGCGGGGGAATGGAACGAGGAGGAGATCGTGGCAGACGGGTCCCGCATTGTGGTTCGACTGAACGGCCAGGTCATCGTCGATGCGGACTTGAACGATGTTAAAGACCCTGACATCCTTGCCAAACATCCTGGTCTCAAGCGGGCGCGCGGGCACATAGGATTGCTGGGTCACGGCTCGCGAGTGGAATTCCGCAATCTCCGGATCAAGGAACTGCCGTAACGGATCTAGAGCTGCGCCTGCCAAAGGACGCCAAGGAACTCACCACGCAACTTCTGGCATGGCGGGGGCGGGCGTTAGGGTTGGCCCCAGTCCTCAAGGACGCAGGGACCTCGGAAGTCCTAAGTCTCATAGCCCGAAGCGAGCGCTAGGCAAGAGTCACATGCAGTCGCTGAGCAAGAAGGTTGGCTGCGGTTCCCGAACGGGTACCGCTGACCGCTGTCACGCGAACGCGCCGGCGAACCTCAAAGACGGGCGCTGGGGGCCGAAATGAAGTAGGAGCGGGATTAAAGGAGCAGAACTCAGGCGTTCGGGAGTGGGTTGAGGCGGCTCATCGGTCGCAGGGACGGGGTTCGGCCTCCCGTGGTGGCTTTATCGCTGACTCTAACAATACAGGAACCCACCCTCCGTGCTATAAGTTCTGCTTAAGACCCCGACCGGGCCACACGGCAAGGGTGACGAACCCTCCCCAGCGCCCCACGCGTCTGGGACAGTAAGTGGTTCGGCTGCGGGACATTGAACCCGCGCTCAAGCGATTGGAAAAGTGAACCAGGAAGGAAATCGGCAATTCGACATTGAAAATGCATTACAGCGGGTCGGCGACGACCGGAGCTTGCTGCGGGAACTCGCCTTGTTGTTTCTGGACCACCTACCCGAACTTTGGAGCCGGATCTGCCACGCCATCGAGAGCAACAATCCCCAAGAGCTGGCAGATGCTGCCCACAGTCTGAAAGGCACACTGGCAAATTTCACGCAAGGCCTGGCCTGGCAGCTGAGTGCACAGCTGGAACGCTTAGCGCGCGACGGCCAATTGGAGAACGCGCGCGCGATCCTCCTCCAGCTGGAACAGGCTGTGGCGGAGCTGCGCCGTGAAATCCAAATCTTCCTCAGCAACCGCACAGATTGACCTGGATTTCTGGCAAGCTTTTTGGGCAAAGCTTCAGGGCGTCTGCTATAGTAGACTGTCTCTGTCCGATGGACCTAGAGCGCCTCGTGGAGTTAACTTGCGCGCACAGCCCAGATTCCGACGACGCGTTCATGTTTTATGCTCTGGCGACGCGGAAAATCCGCTCGCCCTATTTGCGTTTCCGCCACGTCCTGGAAGATATCGAGACCCTGAACCAGAAAGCCCGACAGGGGATTTACGATCTGACAGCAATCTCGATTCACGCCTATGCTTACGTGGCCGAGCAGTATGTGCTGCTGCGTAGTGGCGCCAGCGTGGGCGATGGTTACGGCCCGATGCTGATTGCCGCGCGCCCGCTGGGACCAGAGGAAATCCGGGGCCGCCGAGTGGCAATTCCCGGGCGCTTGACCACTGCGTATCTCGTTCTGAAACTTTACGAGCCGGAAATCGAAGAGGTCCTGATCCCCTTCGACCGCGTGCCGGAAGCAGTGCGACAAGGCGCAGCGGACTTAGGCCTGGTGATCCACGAGGTTCAGCTGACTTATGACCGGGTCGGTTTCCACAAAGTTATCGACCTCGGCCGGTGGTGGAAGCAACGCTACGGCTTGATCTTGCCCCTAGGTGGCTTGGCCGTGCGGCGCTCGATGGATCCCGAGCTACAGCGGGAGTGCGCACGTCTAGTCCGAGAAAGCATTCAGTATGGACTGGAACATCACGAGGAAGCCCTGAATTATGCTATGCAGTTCGCCCGCGAGATGGACGAGGCGTTGGCCGAAAAATTCGTGGGGATGTATGTCAATGACTACACAGTCGATGGGGGCCCGGAGCTCGCGCGTGCCATCCAGCACCTGCTCGACCTGGGATTTGAAGCAGGGTTGATCCCGCGGAAGACCGAGGTGGAGCTCCTGTGAACCCACCAGTTTAGTCGTAGCAGCTATTTCTCAGACCTGCGGCAAGAATTCCACCCTCGAGCCATTAAGGCTCGCACACGCTAGCCTCAGATTTGGCCCGGCGGGTTTTTTGAGGTTTGGCAGGCCAGCGACGACTCCGCTCGAGCGCCCGGAAGGCCTCTGAGACCTTGAGCGCGAGTTGAAGATCAACCTCTCCCCGGTTGTATTTCTCGACGAACGTATTCCACAGTTCGACGAATTTTCGGGCCCGCTCGAAAAATTGCCGCTCCTCCCACCATTGCGCTTCCAACCTTTCCCGCTCCCACTGGGCGAACCGAGCTTCGGCCTCAGCGAGGACCACCTCAATGGAGCTGCGCGGTCCTGTTTGGCCGCGAGCCGGAGTGAGCAAGGCTAAACTGACCAGGCTCCAGCAAAAGAGCTTGCTCGTGATGTCAGGCCTTAAGCGCACGTGTTGAGTCCTAGGCGAGTCATGATGTTCAGGGACACGCCGCAAGCGACATGCCCATCGTGGTGGGGGTTACCACCCAGCATCCACTACCCTAGCGCCGACTCGGGCCGAGCCCGGCTTTGCCGAGCCAGAAGTAGTTGATCGGGCGATGAGTTCGGGAGATCAGTGAGCCGTGATCGCGGTTTTTGCAGGTTGGTGTTGCCATGGCCGCTCCGGTTCGGTGGGTGCTCAGCCCTCACCCCCTCAGCGCGCCGTCCTTGCGGTTTGCCTAGCCGCTCGTCCGTGCTCCCCAATAGCCAACCGCCCGAGCCGACTGGCTTACTCAGGGGCTTCTTCAAAGGCATTTACGGGCTTTTGCCCCTGGCGCCACAACCGGGCGAGCCCGATCAGCCAAAAGGGGCGATCCGGAATGAGGTGCCTTTACTGTGGGCGACGCTTGCCGCTACTGAGGCGACTCGGTGGGCGTGGCCAAGAGTTTTGTAGTGAAGAACACCGGGCGGCCTATTTCGAAGAGCTTGACGCATTGGCCCTGGCCCGCTTGGCTGAGGCACGTCGCAGTCACCGCCGGGCTAGCCAATCTCCGCCTGCTTTTCCTCACCTGGCCCCTGTCGTGCGAGCCCCTCAGCCGTCCGCGCTCGATGAGCTGCGTGCCTACCTCCCCCACTTGGCTTTCAACCCCGCTCGCGGCTCGTGTCCCCTTACACCCGCACAGCTATTGGAGCCT
>JAUQPO010000349.1 GCA_030550335.1 Acidobacteriota bacterium | reverse complement strand
TTTCAAGTCGCGGAGCGGGGCCAACAAGGTGTGTCCGAGCGGTACCGGGACTCAGAGGAGGCGGCCCCTGAGGCTCCTTCTAGCCGCCGCTAGACTGCTGGGGTGTAGGCTGCCACTAAAAACCCCGGCACCATCTGTCCCTCGGCCCCTACACACGTTCCTAGAAGGACCATGTGGGCGCATTGGGGAGCCGGGTTCCAAGGAGAGAGTTCCGGTACCGGCCCAGTACTCGCGCCCCCCTCTAAGGCTTTCGTTCGCTGCTTTAGTGCCGTAAACTCCTGTGGCAGTGATGCTCAGGGTTGCGGCTCATCCTCTGGCGCTCTACGGGTACCTCCAGCTACTCGACCTGCTGACCACCCTGGCGTTTTTGAGTTACGGGCTTACGGAAGCGAACCCACTGGTGCGCTGGGCCATCGCCAATTCGGGTTCGGCTATCAGCGGGTTACTGGCCGTAAAGTTGCTGGCCCTGATGCTAGGCGCGCTGGTTTGGCGTATGGGTCGCCTGCGCGTGCTGTGGTTGGCTAACTTGCTGTTTGCAGCGCTGGTCGTTTGGAACGTGGTAGCCCTCATCCTGCACGCACAAAAGCCGGCGCTCAGTCAGGTTCTGGTCAGCACTGGGTAGACATCTTTGAGGTGTTCAATCACGGGCCGCTCCCCCAAGGTCACATTCACGATATCGAATCTGACAGCTTTCCAATCGACGCGGGCCTGCTTCAGGTAGGCCGCTGCTGCTCGGAATAGGTGTTCCCGCTTCTCCCGACCGATTGCTCGGTCCGGCGTGCCGAATTCGCTCGAAGTACGGGTTTTCACTTCGACGAAGACAAGCGTGGGCCCGTCCCACGCAACGATGTCTAATTCGACCTGGCCAGGGATACGATAGTTGCGCGCGACCACCGTGTAACCCTGGCGTTGCAGGTAACGGTGAGCTAGGTCTTCGCCCCGGCGTCCCACGGCTAGATGGGGAGCTTCATGGCGCGAGCGCCAGCGGTGTCGCAGCCAGTCGGCCAGGCAGAGCAGACGCAGGAGCATGCCGTCACTTGATGGCCTGGAGCACGAATTCGATCGCCTTACCGCGTACCACGAAACACAGGTAGTGCTCCCAAAACCGGCGGAACCAGCGCCACCGGTTGATCATCCATTCCAGCCCGAGCCACCTCCAAACATTCAGTAGCTGCACGCGCACCCGAATCTCGTTGAACCGAACCGTCGTGTAGTAACCGAAGCCGCCATGATCTGGACCGAAGTACCGAAACGAAAAGCTGGTCAGGTGCCAGCGGTGGGTGGGGTCGCAAAAAGAGCTGAAGTCTGTGTAATGCGGAGTCACGATCACTAACCGGCCACCAGGGCGCAGCAAGCGATGAAACTCTTCCATTGTCCGCAGAATGTCTGCCACGTGTTCGATCACGTGGATGGCACGGATCTCATCGAAGCTGTTGTCACGGAATGGGTATGGGGGCCGGTCCAGATCGGCGATCACGTCGGCGGCAGTGGCCGGGTTACGGTCCAGACCGATCGCGCCAGGATACTTGTGCAGCCCGCAGCCTACGTCCAGAATGCGCGGCTTGGACTGTGGACCTGGTAATGGATTCACTCCCACGGCCAGCCCTGCAGGTTGTTCTAACATCCCGCTTCGAGGAGTCGCACCAGCTATGGCCCTCCCAAGGTCTCCCACAGAACAGAGCAGACTCGGCTAGAGGATAGCTGGGTCCAGGGAGGGTTTCTGGGTGTGAATGTCTCACAAAGTGCCCGCTCTGCTGGCCACATGATCGAAGCTGGTTCTTGGCTCGGAAGCCCAGTGGGTTTCGAATCTTTAAATGCTCAGTCATCCTCGCGCTGGCTGCGAACCACCCGGGCAAGCTGCGCGAGCTCCAAGGCGTTGCGCGCCGCCAAGGCTGTTTTCCGCCCAGGCTGGGGTTTCACCTTGCTGGGATCGAGCAAGTGTGCAGGTCTGTACAGTTCCGGAGACCACCGTATGTCCCGGTTGAATGCGACCGTTACGAAGTAGCCCAGCGGGTCAGCGTCGCACCGGATGGCGCGACCCTCGAAAAACGGCCCGCGCGTTTTGAACCCCAACCGGGTTCCAGGCCGTACCGGTAGCTCCATCAACAGCTGCGCTCCACGTGACCAGATCTCTTCCAGATTCGCCGTAAGCTCCTGCCGCTGCCCGAACTCGTCTACCCACTGGACTTCAACCAGTTCTGAGCACAAGTAACGCCGCTGGGCAGCTTTGGCTGGCACTTTCGCAGGCCTCGATCTTTGCGATCGCTGTTCTCAATTGTACTCGCTCGCTGATAAGGGCGAACTCTCAGCAGGCGCTGTCCGGGGCTAGTACTGGGGTTTACCTTCGGGGTCGCAAGCTCGCTGGTGGCGCCTGACCGGGAATGGAGTCCCGGCGCGGCGAGGGTTTCGCGATACTCCGCCGGCTTGGCCTAATGGAAGCTAAGTTGCGGCTTTATACAATCCCCAGGGCGCGGCCGTGTCGAGCTCGGGTAGGCCATTGGGACTGAGCCCGACGCTCGGCAGTGAATCCCCCGATTTGTCGCCCACCCTCAAGGCCGTGTAAGACCTGCGTTACGATGACGAGTATGAACCGAACGTGCGGCAAGGCAGCCCTATGGCTGCTTCTAGTGCCTCTGGCGGGGTTAAGCCGCTCCGCGCTGGATCGCGCAACGTTGGAGGCTTTTCTACGCCACTTGTTCGTCTGGGCAAGCGACGTACAGGTGGAACTGTCCCAGCCTCAACCGTCAGAGCTCAAGGGATACCTGAAGGTTACGGTGCGCGCTACCGCTCAGGGAGCCGAGCGGCAGGAGACTGTGTACGTGTCCGAGGATGGCCGCCAGGTAGTCCAGGCCACCATTTACGACGTCAACCAAAATCCCTTTGCAGCGATGGCGAGCAAGCTGAATCTCGATGGCAGCCCACGATGGGGCCCCAGGGACGCTCCGGTAACCATCGTGATATTCAGCGACTTTCAGTGCAGTTACTGCCGCCAGGAAGCCCAACTGTTGCGCGAACGTTTGCCAAAAGAGCTGCCGGGCAAAGTGCAGCTAGTTTTCAAGGACCTGCCGCTGGAGTCAATCCACCCGTGGGCGCGCGAGGCGGCCATGGCCGGTCGCTGCGTGTATCGGCAGTCGGAGGAGGCGTTTTGGAAATTTCACGACTGGATATTTGCTCATCAGCTGGAGATCCAGCCAGCCAACCTGGTTCCCAAAGTGCTCGAGTTCGCCGCAAGCTCGAAGGATTTGGACGTACTGCAGCTCCAACGATGCATTGAGGGCAGGCAGACCCAAGCCGACATCGATCGGGCTTTGACCGAGGCGCGCCAGCTCGGTTTGAACTCCACGCCCACGCTATTTATCAACGGCCGCAAGATCACTGGAGCGATCAGCTGGGACACCTTGCGGCGAGTGATCGAGGTGGAATTGCAGTACCAAGAGAGCCTGAAAGGCGCGGGATGTTGCGCGATTGAGCTGGCGGGGCCGGGTGTGGCTCCACAATGAGGAAGCTGATGAAAGTGCGGCCGCTGCTGGCCTGCTCGCTGGTCGTTGCCGTAGCGATTGGGGCCGGGCAAAGCTTTGACCCCGGTGCCTACCTCGAGCACGTGAAATATCTGGCGTCTGAGAAACTGGAAGGGCGTGCAACGGGTAG
>JAUQPO010000032.1 GCA_030550335.1 Acidobacteriota bacterium | reverse complement strand
ACGGCGAGATCTGGATCGGTGGGGAGACCAGCTCGTTGAACTTTCCCACCTACCAAGCACTGCAAGCCTCCCTTCGAGGCCCTTTGGATGGGTTCCTGGTGCGGCTGACTTCGCAAGGCTCGCTGGGCTACTCCAGTTACTTTGGCGGCAGCTCGCAAGACCGCATCCAGGCGGTGGCAATCGACAGCGCCGGCGCGGTCTACGTGGGCGGCATGACAGATTCAACCGACTTGCCCACCCTCCAGGCCTTTCAGACAGTCAATCGCGGTGGTCAAGAGGGATTTGTAGCCAAATTCGCTCCGGATGGCCGTAGCCTTCTCTACTGCAGTTACATCGGAGGTAGCTCAGGCTCGGCGGCGTTGCCCGAATGGGTGAGCGCCGTGGCGGTAGATGCTTCAGGCCGGGCTTACTTGGCAGGAACCACCAGTTCGGTGGATTTTCCCGTCGTGGGGGCTTACCAACCGCAACATGGAGGAGGCTCGCTTGACGCATTCTTAGCTCGGGTCAGCGCGGATGGCAGAACGCTGGAGTTCAGCACGTATTTCGGTGGTAGAGCTGCTGATTATGGCGAGGCGGTGGCGGTGGACCGGGCTGGAGCAGTTTACTTGGCTGGATACTCGGCCTCGCCCGACTTGCCCGCGACGCAGGGCAGCCAGACCACACTGAGCGGGTTGTACGACGGTTTCGTCGCCAAGTTCGACGGGAGCAATCTCACGTTTGCGACGTATCTAGGTGGGGCAAGCGTCGATGGAATCGCAGCGATCGCTATCGACCCGAGTGGCAAGCTTGTGGTGGCAGGCTCAACGCAGTCGTGGAACTTGCCCGTGGTCAATGCCTGGCAATCTAACCTGGCGGGCAGCCTGGACGGCTTCCTCGCCCGGTTGACCTCCGACGTGCCCGCTGCGCCTGAAGCCATCTCGGTCACGCCGGCCAGTGGCTCGGGAGTCTCGCAGGTGTTTGAGTTCCTGTATCGCGACGCTAACGGCTGGCAGGACATGCGGTGGACGTACATGCTGATCTCCGCCAGCCTGACTCCCACGGCCAGTTGTTACTTGCACTATAGCTACCGCGATAACACGGTCTGGTTACGCGATGACGCCGGCGCGAGCTGGCTCGGCCCAGCCACGCTAGGCACGGCGACGGTGCTCGAAAACAGCCAGTGTTCAGTGAACGCTGGCGCTTCGTCAGCGAACGGATCCGGGACTGACCTGACGGTGCGTCTGGCGATCACATTCAAGGAGGCGTATTGGGGCTTCAAGTACGTGTACATGTACGTGGCCGATACCACCGGCCGAGCCAGTGGCTGGCAGCAACGCGGCACCTGGGGAGCGGGCGGCAATCTAGCGCCGCAGGCGATTTCGGTGACGCCATCTAGCGGGATGGGCACCACGCAAACGTTCGCGTTCTTATTCCGTGATCCGAACGGCTGGCAGGAGATGCGCTGGAGCTATGTGCTGATCGCATCGAGCCTTACCCCATCGAGCAGCTGCTATGTCCATTACAACCTTGCGGAGAACTCCCTGAGGCTACGCAACGATGCGGGGACCGGGTGGCTCGGCCCGGTGACGATGGGTAGCCAGGCCACGCTCGAGAACAGCCAGTGCGCGATCAATGCGGCTGCCTCGTCAGTGAACGGAGCGAACACGGATATGACGCTGCGTCTTGCCATCACTTTCAAGCCTGCATACGCGGGCTCCAAGAACATTTACATGTACGTGGCCGACACTGGGGGCAGTAGCAGCGGCTGGCAGTTAAAAGGCAGCTGGGAAGCAGGCACGAATGCGGCTCCGGAGGCAGTCTCGGTGACGCCTGCCTCAGGATCGGGCACGTCGCAGACGTTCGCCTTTCTGTTCCGCGATCCGAATGGTTGGCAGCAGATGCGCTGGAGCTACGTGCTGATCGCGCCGGGCCTCATGCAGGAGAA
Organism: Acidobacteriota bacterium; assembly: GCA_030550335.1. Lineage (GTDB taxonomy): Bacteria > Acidobacteriota > Terriglobia > Bryobacterales > Bryobacteraceae > JAUQPO01. The sequence continues at coordinate 16,949 of JAUQPO010000032.1, read as the reverse complement.
CAGTTGCTACGTACACTACAACCAAGCGGAAAATACCCTGCGGCTGCGCAGCGACGCGGGCACCAGCTGGCTCGGGCCGGTGGCTCCGGGTGCGCAGGCGCTTCTGGAAAACAGCCAGTGCACGATCAACGCAGCGGCTTCTTCAGTGTCTGGGTCGGGAACCGACATGGTGCTGCAGCTAGCGATCAGCTTCAAAGCTGGGTACCGGGGCTCGAAGTACATCTACATGACCGTGGCCGACACTGCCGGTGCGAGTAGTGGCTGGCAGCAGCGCGGCCAGTGGACGGTTCCCTGACGGCTAGTGCGCGGAATAGAACTCGTGGATCGCCGCGACCACGTACTCAATGTCTTCCGGTGCCAGGCAAGGATGCACCGGAAGAGCCAGCACTTGCCGGGCAGCTTGCTCCGCGATGGGAAAGTCGCCTTCGCTATAACCCAGATCGCGGTAGCAAGGTTGGAGGTGAAGCGGGACTGGGTAATAGACGGCCGTTTCGATCCCACGTGCTTCTAGGAACTCCCGCAACGAATCGCGCTCCGGGCATCGGATGACGTACTGGTGGAAGACGTGACGCGTCTGGTAAGGGGCTGGTCTAGGCAGTTTCACCGGCGCTCCAGAGCGAGCTAGGCTTTCGGTGTAGAGCGAGGCGTTGCGCTGGCGCATCCGAGTCCACTGGTCCAAGTACTGCAGCTTGATGCGCAACACGGCTGCCTGTAAGGCGTCCAGCCGCGAGTTGGTGCCAACCATTTCGTGGATGTAACGGTCCCGGCTGCCGTGCACACGCAATAAGCGGACCGTATCGGCCAGTTGCGGATCGTTGGTGAGCACCATGCCCGCCTCGCCCATTGCCCCGAGGTTCTTCGAGGGGAAAAAACTGAGGCAGCCGGCATCGCCCAAGCTCCCGACACGGGTCCCTTTGTACTCCGCTCCGATGGCTTGCGCAGCATCTTCGATCAGCGCGCAGCCAGCCTCACGGCAAAGATCGCGAATTGGGTCCAAGTCCGCTGCGCCGCCGTAGAGGTGGACCACGATAACGGCTGATGGTCTGCCGCTGCTGCGGATGGCTGCGAGCAGGCTTGCTGGATCGAGGTTTAGCGTCTGTGGGTCTACATCGGCGAAGACCGGGCGCGCGCCAGTGCGGGAGATCGCGCCGGCCGTGGCGAAAAAGGTGAACGGCGTAGTGATGACACGGTCGCCCTGGCCGATGCCGAGCGCTCGCAGCGTCAGGTAGAGAGCGTCCGAGCCCGAGCCACAGCCAATTGCAAAGCGCGCGTTACAATAGCGGGCAATTTCGATCTCTAGCTGCTCGACTTGAGGGCCCAGGATAAACTGGCCGGAGTCGATGACCTCAGCGAGAGTTTGGTGCAGCCGATCGCGGATCGGCGCATGCAATGCCGGGAGATCCAGAAGACGGATGCGTTTCACCGCGTCCTCGGGGCGTAGGTCTTGCTGAACTGGTTCCGTTCGTTCGTGACGGTGAACCGACCTTCGGGCCAGGCTTCCAGCCGGATGTTATAGCCTTTGCATTCCGCCTCTGGGTTGGCGATAAAGCTTTCGGGAACATTCGCCGCCTCGCCCGCCTTCAAAGCGTAGTGGAGCTGCCATAGGTCTTCCAACCCAGGGCTGGTGCGGACAACCTGCCAGGCTGCAGCATCCCCACCCTTGCGAGCTCCATTGTTCATGATGGCCACGCGGGGCTGAACAGCGTGAACGAGCGCAGGGTTGTTAGAGAGGGCTGAACCATGGTGGGTCACCAAGTACACGTCCACCGTACCGAGCTTGTTCTCCGGGCACGCCAGGCGTTGTTCCAAATTCCAAGTCAAGTCGGCGAGGTCGAGGAACCGAAACTTTCCGAAGCTTAGCCGGAAGCCTATGGACTTTGCATTTTCTGTAGGGTCGTCGGGTTGGTGTGGAACCTCGCGACAACGGGGATTGGCTTGGCCTGCACCAGCGAGTGGACGAGAGAGAACCTCCCCGCGGGCAGCAACAATATCGAGCGTGACCGGGCCCAGGCGGATTTGATCTCCAGGTTTCACGACCATATGCTCGGCTTTTGCCCGCAGTTCGTAGTAAGGTTTGGCTAGTTGTTCGGCACGCTCGCCGGTTTCTGTGTTATCGCCGTGGTCGATGAAGCGCCGCAGCGGGATTCTCTCCAGCAGTGGCGGCACACCTCCTACGTGGTCCAGGTGGTAATGAGTCACCAGCATGTAGTCGATCTGGTGCAAGCCCAGTGATTGTGCCGCCCGAGCTATACGTTCGGCATCGCGTCCTTCGAAACCAGGCCAGCCAGCATCGACTAGCAGACTTTCACCGTTTGGGGCCACGATGAGCGTTGCTTGGCCGCCTTCGACGTCGATAAACACCATGCGAAGAGAATCGGCAGCCAAAGTCGAGAGAGTCCAGCCCAGGGCAGCCAGCAAAACGGAGAGCCTGAAGGAGGCACGCTTCATGCCACGCATCCTACCACAGCGAAAGGCGCGCACCGGCCAAAACGGTGGATGCGCACCGTTATGGAGGCTCAGGGAGACCGGCCGATGGGTCTCCTCGCCGCTGTTGTTCCGGCAGGGATGTCTTGGAGCTCGGTGGTTTACCCGAACCGGTCGTCTAGTGCCAGCGTAGAGCATAATGGAGAACTAGCCTCATGCCATACTGCACGCAATGCGGCAAGCCCGTGGGAGAAGCTGATCGATACTGTGCCCACTGTGGCGCAGCGCAACCCTCCAGTTGGAGGAACGGACTGGGAGGGTTGAACCCGCGCTCAGCGTCGATCCTGTGCTATCTGCCGCTTGTGGGCTGGATCGTGGCAATCATCGTGCTGGCCTCGAACCGGTTTCGAAAAGAGCGACTGGTGCGATTCCACGCCTTTCAAGGCTTGTACCTGTTCGTAACCTGGCTGCTGGTGGACTGGGTGATTGGCCCGATGTCAGCCATGGTGGGGATCAAGCCTTTTCACCCCGGCGTGGCAGCGTTGCTCAAGCTGGTTGTCCTCGCGGCCTGGATATTTATGCTGGTCAAGACGGCTCAGGGAGAGACTTATCGCCTGCCGATACTGGGAGAGCTGGCTGAACGCTCGGTGGCCGAGCGGGAGTAGGGGCCAGCGTGGTATCATTAAGGTTTATTCAGCCAGCTGAATAATTACTCATGGCGTTGCGAGTGGGCATCGTCGGCTTCCGCGGCTACAGCGGCGCAGAGCTGGTGCGCTTGCTCCAGGCGCATCCGCAGGCAGAACCGTGGTTACTGGAGCACCGCCAGGAATCGCCCGAGCGCCCTCGTCCCCGTTCGGCTCCTGACCTCCCACGGATCCCTTGTGAACCCAACGCCGTGGCGGAAGCTGGCATCGAGCTGGTTTTCCTGGCTACCCCTGCGGATGTCTCGATGGAGCTGGCGCCGCGGTTCCTGTCTCGGCAGATCCGCGTGATCGATCTCAGTGGGGCATTCCGGTTGGGCACGGCCGAGAACTACAAGCGTTGGTATCGGGAAGAGCACACGGCGCCGGAGCTGATGCAGGAGGCGGTATATGGGTTACCTGAGTTGTACCGGGATCGGATCCGAAACGCGCGCCTGGTGGCCAACCCGGGTTGTTACCCTACGGCGGCGAGCTTAGCGATCCGGCCATTGGTGGTGGCCGGCGTAGTGGAGCGCTCGGCGGGGATCGTATGCGACGCGAAGTCGGGGGTGAGTGGGGCGGGACGCAAGCCGAGCCTCAGAACGAGTTTCTGCGAGGTTACGGAGAATTTCTCCGCGTATTCGGTCCTTGATCACCGGCACGTTCCTGAGGTCCTGATGAGCTGCGGCCTGGAGGAAGGCGAGTTCAGTTTCGTAGCACACCTCTTGCCTGTGGACCGCGGCATCTTGGAGACGATTTATTTTCGGGCACGCGGCCTCGGCTCTGCTGAAGACTTGCTGGCGGTCTATGAGGAAGCCTACGCGCAGGAGCCTTTCATTCGCCTTTACGACCCTGGGGTAGTGCCGGATCTGCGGGCCGTGCAACGGACGAATTATTGCGACTTGGGATTCCGCTTCGACCCCGCTACGGGAAGGGCTGTGGTGGTAGCAGCGATCGACAATCTGGTCAAGGGGGCAGCAGGCCAGGCTGTCCAGAACATGAACTTGATGTGTGGGTGGCCGGAGACTATGGGACTCGCATGAAGTGGCTCGTCAAAATCGGTGGCAGCTTGCTCGACGATCCCGGGGCGCGGCAGCGCCTCGCTGAGGAGCTCGGGGCGCTTTGGCAGGCCTATCCCCAACTGGTGGTGGTTCACGGCGGCGGGAAACAGATGACGCGCTACCTGTCCGAACATGGCGTGGAGAGTCGGTTCGTGAACGGCCTCCGGGTGACAACGCCGGAAGTTCTCGATGCGGTGCTGAAAGTTTTCACTGGAACGGTCAATCGCGAGCTGGTCTCGACGCTGATCGCTGCAGGGGTTCCTGCTGTAGGTCTGAGCGGGATTGACGGCCAGCTAGTCGAGGCGGAAGAGCTAGACCCGAGGCTCGGTGCGGTAGGTCGGCCGGTCCGATCGAACCCGGGCGTGCTGGAGGCCCTGTTGAGCCATGGCTACGTCCCTGTAGTGGCCTGTGTAGCCGGCGATCGGCGAGGCAGGATCTACAACGTCAATGCCGATCAGATGGCTGTGGCTTGCGCTCGGGCTTGGGGAGCAGAACGGCTAGTATTCCTTACGGACGTAGTGGGTGTGCTCGACAGCTCTGGCAATCGGATCTCGACGCTTGACCTGGAGGGGATTGAAGAGCTGGTGCGAAGCGGTGTGGCTACGGGTGGAATGTTGGCCAAACTGACGGCTGCGCGAGCCGCGTTAGAGGAAGGGCGGTGCGAGGTCTGGATCGCTCCAGGTGCCGAACCAGGGATTCTCAGGCGGTTGCTGGATGGGGAAGCGCTGGGGACAAAGCTGACACGGTAACGGCTCATGGTGACGATCCGTAAGGCAACGATGAAGGACGTCCCTCAGGTGGTGGAACTGGTGAACCGGTACGCCGCTGAGGGCATCATGTTACCGCGAACCGAGTTCGAAGTTGCCGAAACCCTCCGGGACTTTACTGTCGCCGAGCTGGAGGGTCGCATCGTCGGTTGCGGCGCGCTGCATTTTTATACGCCGGAGACCGGAGAGATCCGTTCCATAGCGGTTCAGCCGGATTGCAAAGGCCGTGGCATCGGCCGGAAGCTGGTCGAAGAATTGGAGGCGGAAGCCCGGCGATACGGCCTACGCGAGGTGTTTTTGTTCACGTACGTGCCCGAGTTTTTCCGCAAACTGGGGTTCGTGGAGGTCGACCGGGGAGAGCTGCCGCTGAAAGCTTGGAGAGACTGTTTGCGTTGCCCGAAATTCCGTAATTGTGACGAGGTGGCGATGATCAAGCAATTATCTGTGGCTGGCCAGCCTAATCGGTCCTTTGCGGACGGGCAATTAGTGGAACTGCCTAGCCGGGCTGCTGGCTAATCTGCTGGGATCTGAATATTGCTGGTGGCTCAGGGAAATTCCTGGAATTTTTTCCGGAAAAAACCTTTACCCACCGCCGGAATTCTGGTATAACCGGTTTAGTACCGGAAGTACTAGGAGTACCGAGCATGCGCGCTCTCTCCGTTCATGTCAGCCAAGCTGTAGGGCGGGTTCTCTCGTGTACCATCTACCGGCCTGGTGGGCGCAAGCTGTTGGCTAAAGGTCACCTGATTAGCGAAGAGGACGCCCGGCTGCTCGAGAGCGAGGGAATGCAGGAGGTACTGGTCACCGAGCTGGAAGAAGGCGAGGTCAGCGAGGATGAGGCGGTCTTAGCCGTTGCCCAGGAGGCGGGTTGCGGAGCTATGGAGATCCGCTTGGCTCCGGGTGGCCGAGCGAATCTATTCGCCACGGCCGACTGCTGTGTGCTCGTAGATGAGGAACTGCTTCGCCAGATCAATTGCACCGCGAGCATCGTTATCGCTACGCTTGCCAACTTCACCTACGCCCGGGCGGGGCAGCGCGTAGCCACCGTGAAAAGCGCCCCATTCGTGGTGCCTGCAGACCAATTAGAGGCGATCGTTTCGATCCTCCGCGAGCGGGGTCCCATCTTGCAGGCCCGGCCTATCTGGAATCCACGTGTGGCGGTGCTCTATTCCGATCCTGTCGATCCCGAGAAGGCACGCCAGCAATTCGATCACATCCTTCGCCAGAAACTTGAGAGGCTGGGCGCGCGGGCAGATTATGTGCTCGGCTGCGTCGAGGACGAGGAAATCCTGGTGCGACGGCTAGACCAGTTGTTGCGGATAAAGCCGACTGTGGTGCTCATTGCTTCCACTACGGCGCCAGCGGGTCCAGACGACCCCGTTGGGCGAGCCATGCGGCGCGTGGGATGCATGCTCGAGAAGTTCTTGGCTCCGGTCGAGCCCGGCAATCTGCTCCTGTTCGGGTATAAGGACGAGATTCCCGTCGTCTCAGCTCCTGGTTGCTACCGCTCTTCGAAGCCTAACGTGGTGGACTTGATCCTACCGCCGTTACTTGCCCGCTATCGATTGTCAGGGTGGGAGATTGCTTGCTTGGGGCACGGCGGGCTACTCGCTTGAGCATGAGCATGGCCCCCGCTGGCCCTACACTGAAGCGGTGATCAGCCACAACTTTGTGGGCGCGCCGTGTAAAATGGCGAGCAACGATTAGCCCACTAACGTAACGCGCAGCGCCGCGGTGGGCATCGGTGCTGGTAATGGCAGAGCCATGAACTAGGCTGCGGGGAGGCCAATACGGTGCGTTGCTGGATTCTGATGGTTGTCCTCGGGCCAACTACGGCCCAACTCGTCACAGGAGTCGAGATCACAGTTCACGCAACGGATGCAATTCTGGATCATTTCGAGGGCGTGGGATTCCACGCGTCCCACCCTTTGCACTGGACCACAAAGGAGCACTTCGAGCAGGTGCTAGCCAAGCGCTGGCGGGAGCTGGCGCCTAGTTTCGCTCGGGTTAACCACCGTTGGGCCCAACGCCGGCCCGTTCAAAGTGATCGGCAGGCGCTCGAGGCCTTAGCTCGCCACCTGGTGTTCATGAAGGAGAACACTGGAACCGTCGTTTACCTGACGACCTTCGGCATGGGCGAGACTGAGCCTGGAGAGGAACGACGCCGGTATGCTCAAGCGGTAGCCAATGACTTGGAATTCTTGCTGAAGGCGGGCGCCACTAACCTGAGGTATTACTGTGTCACAAACGAGCTTTCTCTCACTGCCTGGGCCTCGTTGCGGAACGACTTAGCGACGTTCCGCGACTATCACCAGGAAATCTTCGCTGAGCTCCGGAAAAGGAATCTGCCGGTTCTCTTGCTGGCTACGGATGCGTCGCCGATCCGCTATTGGTCGACGCTAGAGTGGGCCGCCGAGCACATGGACGAGATCACCGGCGTGTACGGAGGGCATCACTACATCGAGTCCGACGACCCTGGAGACCTGGAATTTTACGACTACTTTTACAAACAGTGCCTTTGGGCGGTACAACTGGCGCGGTCGAAGGGCAAAGACTTCATCCTGGGCGAGTTCGGTTCGCGCCAGTATCACGACCGACGCTGGGGCATACGCTGGGACACGTGCTTGCACTATGGGACTCAGCGGGAGCCTCAGGCGGCCCTCCAGGTTTGCGAGGCCGCGTTGGCAGCGATCAATGCAGGCGTGTGCGCCATGGCCTACTGGACGTTCACCGACTATCCTGACGAGCCCGGCCTGGCGCGGATCAATCAATGGGGTGTTTTCAAGTGGCTCACTAATGGTTGCGAGACCCGGGCGCCGTATTACGCTTACGGGTTGCTGACCAAGTTCTTCCGAGGTCCGGCCACGGTGGTGCGTGTGGAGGTGAACGATGCGCTAGTGCGTGCTAGCGCGGTCCGTAATAACGAGACGGGACAATGGTCGGTCGCGATTATCAACCGGCGGACCTCGGCGATTCCTTTGTGGTTACGTTGGAACGGCTCGGCCCCAGTCCGGCCGTTTCGGAAGTATGTTTTCGAGGTGGCAGCTCCGCCTCGGACCGACGATGGCGACCTGCAGGAACCTTTGGGGAAGGTGGGCTTCGCAGAGGGCGTACTTGTGGACACCCTGCCCGCTAATAGCTTGGTGGTATACACCACAGCCTATGATGAGGAGCCGCCGCCTGCGGTCGAGGGTTTGAAAGTAGAGCCAGTGGCTGGCGGTCGGCGTTTGAGCTGGTTGCCGAGCCCGGCCACCGACTTGTGTTATTACCGCATCTATCACAATAACTTGCGCATCGGTTCGACGATTACTACCGAGTTTTTGGACACCGGGCCTACGCGCAACCAGCCGGGCCGGTACCGCGTCGTCGCCGTGGATACTTCCGGCAACGCCGGCCCTTGACCGCTCCGGCTGGTGTAGGCCGAGCCGCGTTAACAGCCTGAGCAACTGCGTTAAGGCCCGCTCAGGAGAATGCCAAGGTTGATGCGCGAAGATTTCGACTGCGAGTAAGCATGATAGGCTGGATCGCAGCGGGTGCCGCCGCAGGCATTCTGACCGCGTTGGGCGCCTATGCTGTCCGGGGTCGATCCTCCCAATGGTTGTGCACCAGCTACTGGCGGGGACGGCCGAATGTGCCAGCGGTCGCTTTAACCTTTGATGACGGGCCCGGGCCGGCTACTGCTGAAATCCTTTCAATTCTGGACCGCTACGGCGTGCCGGCGACTTTCTTCTTCTGTGGAGAAAACGTAGAGCGGCGACCGGAGCTCGCACGGCGCGTGGTCGAGGTTGGGCATGAGCTGGGTAATCACAGCTACAGTCACCCGTACTTTTGCTTTCGGAGTCGGGAGTTCATTCGGCAGGAGTTACACCGGACCCAGGCTATACTCGAGCAAGTGACCGGGTGCCGTCCGCGGTGGTTCCGTCCTCCTTATGGGATCCGCTGGTTGGGTTTACAGAAGGTGTTGGACGAGCTGGGCCTGGTCTGTGTGACCTGGACGGTTATCGGCAACGATTGGAAGTGGCCTGGACCGGTGGTGGCAGAGCACGTGTTGCAGCGCGTGGTGCCGGGGGCGATCATTTGCCTACACGACGGTCGTGAGACCCGGCCCGAAGCAGCAGCTGACCCGACTATCGAGGCGGTTCGTATCCTAGTGCCAGGGTTGCTGAACCGGGGGTTCCGATTTGAGACAATAAGCAATCTATTATGCTGGACGAGCTCGAACAACGCGTGATCAAATGCATCGCCCAGACACAGCATCTGCCCGTTGAGAAGATCACCTTGGAGAGCACCTTCGAGGAGCTGGGCATCGACTCGCTCGACGGGATTAACATCGTGTTCGCTTTGGAGAACGAGTTCGACATCGAGATTCCGGACGAGGCGGCCCAACAGATCCGGTCGGTTCGGGAGATGATTGACGGCGTCCGCAAGCTGGTGGAGCAGAAACGCGCGGGCACAGTGGGGGCGTAGCGGATGCCGCGGCGCAGGGTCGCGATCACGGGATTAGGGGTCATTGCGGCGATCGGGCGCAATGTAGAGGAGTTCGAGGAGTCGCTTCGGGCAGGTCGCTCGGGAATCGCGCCGATCGAGCTGGTAGACCGGTCGCAGCTGCGGTTCTCGAACGGGGCCGAGGTCAAAGGCTTCAACCCGCTCGATTACTTTTCGCCCAAGCAGGCGGCCATGCTCGACCGGTTCGCGCAGTTCGCCCTGGTGGCTGCTCGGGAAGCGATGGCAGATGCAGGTCTGGATCCCAGAGGGATTGGCGAGCGTGGTGCTGTGGTCACAGGGTCTTGCGTGGGTGGACAGACCACCTCCGACGCCGGTTTCGTGGAACTGTACCAAAAAGGGCGGCCGCGGGTAGCACCACTGACGATCCCCATGACGATGGCCAATGCCGGTGCCAGCTTCATCTCCATGGAGTACGGCATTCGGGGTCCCGTGTTCACCCTATCCACTGCCTGTTCCTCAGCCAATCACGCTATCGGACTTGCTTACTGGCTGGTGCGGGACGGTGTGGTCGACTGGGCGATCGCCGGGGGCAGCGAGGCAGTCTTCAGCCTGGGTTTTCTGAAGGCTTGGGAAGCCATGCGGGTAGTTTCGCCCGATACCTGCCGGCCGTTCTCTAAAGACCGCCAGGGCATGATCTTGGGGGAGGGAGGGGCTATGCTGGTTCTCGAGGTGCTGGAAGCGGCTCAGGCGCGGGGGGCGCGAATTCACGCGGAGATCGTCGGCTTTGGCATGTCTTCCGACGCTCACCACCTAACGCAGCCATCCGTGGATGGCCCGGCATTGGCCATGCGCTGGGCATTGGAGGACGCAGGGATTCATCCCGAGCAAATCGGCTACATTAACGCCCACGGCACGGGCACGATTTCTAACGATCCGATCGAGGTGGCGGCCATCCGCAAGGTGTTCGGGCGCCATACTGACCGCTTGGCCATCTCTTCCACTAAGTCGATGCATGGTCATGCCTTAGGGGCCGCCGGGGCGATCGAGGCCATAGCCACCGTGTTGGCTTTGCGTGACGGATTCTTGCCCCCGACGGCAAATTTCACCGAACCGGATCCGGAATGCGACGTGGACGTGGTGCCAAACCAGGCCCGCCAGCAGCAGGTCGAGTATGCCCTCTCCAATTCGTTCGCTTTCGGTGGGCTGAACGCGGTGGTGGTGTTCAAGGCCCCGCCCAGGTGAGACCTGCCGTCAAAGGAACGACCGTGGAATCGGTTCGTGCAGGCTCCGATGTTCGATCTCAACCGACCTGCACGGGTTCCCGTGGTTGGCGGCTCTGGATCCCGGCCGCCACTATGCTGTGGGTCTCCCTGATCAGCTATCTGGATCGTAATACCCTGGCTGTTCTTGCGCCCACCATTTTGCGAGAGACCTCTTTGACGGCCGCGGAATATGGCTGGGTGATCTCCGCCTTCTCGGTGGCCTATATGGTGGCGAATCCGCTGTGGGGACGCCTGCTGGATCAATGGGGCGTGCGCTGGGGAATGTACGCTGCCGTGAGCTTGTGGACGCTGGCTTCTGCCGGCCATGCCCTGGTAAATGGTTTTTTGGGCTTCGCTTTGATGCGTGCGTTGCTCGGCTTCGGTGAAGGAGCCACTTTCCCTGGCGGGCTTCGGACGGTGATGCAGACGCTGCCTCCCCATCTGCGCTCTCGGGGACTAGCGGTGGCGTACAGTGGTGGGTCGCTTGGAGCTGTGGTCACCCCGTTGATCGTCACACCGATCGCACTGCAATGGGGATGGCGAGCCGCGTTCTTGTTTACGGGTCTGGTGGGGTTCGCCTGGCTCGTGTGGTGGTCCGTGGTCAGCCGGCATCCGGAGCTGCGCTCGAAGCCTGTAGCTACCGCATCGGGAGCGATCCCGCCTAAGCTTAGGTGGTACGATCTGCGGTTGTGGAGCTACGGGGTTCTCTATGCGTTCGGGGCCTTGCCGATCGCCTTCGTGCTCTATGGGACCGCCCTCTACTTGAACCAGGCGCTGGCCTTAAATCAAGCCTGGATCGGCGCGTTGTTATGGATTCCGCCACTGGGGTGGGAATGTGGGTACTTCTTCTGGGGGTGGTTGGCCGACCGTGCAGCCAAGAGACATCGTGTTCGCTTGCCCGCATTGCGCCGGCTCTTGGCCTCCACGGCTTTGTTAGCGGGGTTCCTGGCGCTCGTACCCTGGGTGGATTCTTTATGGGGCGTTATGGCCCTGTTGTGGCTGGCCATGTTCGACGCGGCGGGCTTTATCGTGCTCTCTATCGCCTACGCCACCGACGTCTTCACGGCCCAGCATGCCGGGCTCATCTCGGGCGTTGGGGCCGGAGCCTGGGCAGCATTGGTGGCGCTCGCCATGCCTGTTTTTGGGGCATTGTTCGAGCAGCAACTTTGGGTCCGGGCGTTCCTGCTCGCTGCCTCGGCTCCTGTTATCGGCTGGTTGGTGTGGCTCGGTGCCGAGAGTAGTAGAACCACTGAAACTCAGCTAGAGCAGGGCGGGATGGATCCGACAGGCTAAGATCGATCCGGAGATCGACCTTGAACCCTACGATTACGGTCATCATCCCCGTCCGGAATGACGCAGCCCATTTGCAACGGGCGCTCGAAGCTTTGCGGGGCTCTACAGTCCCGCCGTTGGAAGTCATCGTCGTCGATGACGCTTCCAGTGATAATTCGGCGGAGATCGCCGAGCGCCACGGGGCCCGCGTGTTCCGCAACGCTCGTCAGTCGGGTCCGGCTCGGGCGCGGAATTTGGGGGCGCGTATGGCTCGGGGCGAGGTACTCCTGTTTCTCGACGCGGACGTGTGCGTGTACCCGAATACGCTAGAACGCATTAGCGCTCAGTTTGCGCAAGACCCTACTCTGGACGCTCTGATTGGTGCTTACGATGCTGAGCCAGAAGCGCCCGACTTCCTGTCTCAATACCGCAACCTGATGCACTGTTTTGTCCACCATCACGCTCGGCATGAGGCGTCCACTTTCTGGAGTGGCTGCGGGGCGATCCGGCGGCACGTGTTTCTGGAGGTAGGTGGATTCGACGAGTGTTATCGTCGTCCATCGGTTGAAGACATTGAGCTCGGTTACCGGTTACGTCAGAGGGGCCGCAAGATCGTACTGGACCCGACCATTGAAGTCAAGCACCTCAAGCGATGGACCTTTTGGGAGCTGGTGCGCACGGACATTTTCGACCGCGGGATCCCCTGGACGGAATTGATCTTGCGGGACCGTCACATGCCCAATGATCTCAATTTGCAAGTCAGTCAGCGAATTAGCGTAGCCCTCGCTTTTCTGATCGGTGGGTTGTCGCTGGCTGGCGCGATTTACTGGCGAGGTTATTTCCTGGTGCCCATGTTCGCCGCTTTGTTCCTGGTCATGGGCCGCTACTGGGTCGAACATGCGAGCAGCCGAGAGCGGCGTGCCGGCTTGGTGTGGACCGCTATGGTTACGGGTGCATTGATGGTGGCGGCCTGGTGGCATGGCATGGACGCTTTAGTCCCGTTGCTCGGCCTGGGCTATGCCCTTTTGGTGATCCGCCATCGTTACGAGCTTGGGGCACGAGGCTGGCGTTACACCAGTGCCGTGATTCTGTTGGTACTCGTGGCGCTGGGGATCTTCGTGCTCTTTTATGTTCCTTACCACTATTTCGTGTTCAGTCTGGCCTTAGCCCTCCTCAGCATTGTTTTGTTGAACAGCCAGTTTTACGTGTTCCTGGCGGTGCGCAAGGGTCGTGCCTTTGCCCTGGCGGCGATCCCGTTTCACTTGCTATTTCACTTCTATAACGGCATCTCTTTTATCGCAGGAACCCTGCGCTATGCTTGGAAGGGGCTTGTAGGGCAGCGATCGGTCGAGCCTCGGAGGCCCTCACTTCTCGATGAAGAAGTGCCCTACGAACATCGAATCGATACCAGAGGAATAGAAGCTTCGGACGGCGTCGCGAGGCGAGCACACTAACGGATCCCCGAACAGGTTGAAAGAGGTGTTGTAGAGGATAGGCAGCCCGCTGGCTTCCCCGGCGGCATGGAGCAGTCTCCAATATAGCGGGTTATCTTCGCGGTAGACCACGTGAATGCGCACTAAATCCTGCCCCAGAATGGCGCTCTTGAGAGTTTCTCGGTGAGTCGGCTTGACTCGTCCCACCGTGGCTAGAAAACGGGCGTTGGGGCCGACTTCGAAATACTCCGATGCGACTTCAGCTGGAACCGAAGCCGCAAACTTGCGGAACGGCTCCCGGTGTTTAATGTAGATGTTCAGGTTTTCGGTCGAGTATGGGTTCAGCGGGGAAGCCAGAATACTGCGGTTCCCCAAAGCTCTCGGCCCGAATTCCATGCGGCCGTGCATCCAGGCCACGATCCGGTCGTTGTAAATTTCCCGAACGGCGTGTTCGATCAGCTCGTCGCTGGTGAGCAGATAACGGAAGCGCAACTTGCAATTCTCGAGGACGCGTTTGATTTCTTCCGCGGAATATTCCGGCCCCAGGCAGAGATTGCCCAGAGATGGGCGTTTGGTTTGTTGATAGACCTGGTGCCAGGCGTAAAAGACGGCACCCAGAGCTGTGCCCGCGTTACCCGCCGCTGGTTGAACGAAAACGTTCTTCCAACGACCGCAATTCTCTAGCGCCGCAACCAGTAATGCGTTAAAATGCAAGCCCCCGGCCAGGCAGAGATTTTCTCCACTGCCGGCCATGTCCACGACGACTTGTTCGATCGCCTGCTGTAAGCCGGCTGCTATGTCTGGCTTGAGTTTGTCCGGTATGGGCGCGCCGTCAGGCAGCTCCAGTGCCCGATAGAACTTGGCACTGAAGCCTCCGCAGGTCAATCGGTCTGAGGAAAAGTAACTGCGGTCAATCCTTGGCCACTCGCCGGGTTGGTAGCGTAGGATGTCCAGAAACAGCTCCTTGTACCGGTCATCGCCATACGCCGATAGCCATTGGACCTTGTGCTCGTCAGCGTTGGGTTCGAAGCCGAGCAGAGCAGTAGTTCGCCCGAACAGCTCGCCGAGCGAGTCGGGATAATAAAGCTCCCTCTCTACCTCCAGCTTGTTACCCGAGGCTTTCCAGCGGGCCCCGCAGCGGAAGTCCCCCATACGGTCCAGCGTGAGTATGGTGGCTTCTTCAAAGGGGGAGGCGTAGTAGGCCGAAGCGGCGTGAGCGGCGTGGTGCTCCACGAGGATGATCTGGCTGTTGGGGAACCTGGCTCGCAGCTCCAGGTGTAGCCGCGCCTCAGGCCCAGTAGCCAGGGGCCGAACCACGGCCACGCAGTCCACCTCTTCTGGGGAAATCCCGCCTATGTCGAGGCAGGCTCGAATAGATTCCTCGGGCACCGTGCCACGACGGCGGCGCCGTGCAATCTTGCGCTGCTCCACGGCGGCCACCAGCTCACCGTCCCGCAGCAGCGCGCAGGCTGGCTCGTTCAGTAACCCTCCGATCCCCAGGATGACCATGTCCCAATTCCTTAAGGTGCTAGACCCGACGCAATCGACGCAAGACCCGGTCCTTGCCCAGCATCACGAACACAGTGAAGGCGCTAGGCCCCACGGTCTGGCCCGTCAGAGCGGCGCGGGCGGCATTGATGATCAGACCAGCCTTGACGCCTCGCTCGGCCGCCAACCCTCGCAGGATGTTTTCCACGCTTTGTTCACTGAATTCCGCATCGGTCTCCAGGCGATCGGCCAGCTCGTGGAGCAGCTCTCGGGCACCGGGAGCGTTCAGTTTTTCCAAGGCCGCTGGCTCGATGGGGTAGTCGTCGCTGAAGTAGGCGATTCCGCGAGTGACGAAGTCGTTCAGTGTTTGGTAGCGCGTGCGCAGCACGTCCAGCAGGCGATAAAAGTGCGCTTCATCGCCCGGCACGGGTAGCCCGGCGCGCTCCATGAGCGGCCGCACCCGCCGCGCTAGCTCTTCGATCGGCATGGCGCGCAGGTGCTGGCTGTTGAGCCAGACGGCTTTCGGATCGAGGGGATCCTTATCCGTGAAGTTGACCACCGCGTTTGCCCGTTTGATCCCTTCCAGGTTGAAGGCTTCGATCAGCTCCGTGAGTGTCATGTATTCACGGTTGTCCTTAGGTGACCAGCCGAGCAGGCACAGGAAGTTGACGAAAGCATGGGGGAGGAAGCCGGCATCGCGATAAGTGGTGACGCTGACCACCGCGCCGTGGCGGCGCTTGGAAAGTTTGGAACCGTCGGGGGCGATGAGCAATGGCAGGTGAGCGAACTCTGGAGGCTGGACTCCCAGTCCTTCGAAGATCAGCAGGTGCTTGAAAGTATTCGCCAGGTGGTCCTGTCCGCGGATGATGTGAGTGATCCGCAAATCGATATCGTCGGCGCAGGAGGCCATGTGATAGGTGGGCTGGCCATTGCTGCGCACGAGGGCGAAGTCCTCGATCTCGCCGGTGGCTCGTTCCTGGAATCCGTAGACGCGGTCGTGGAAGCGCAAGACGTGCCCGTTGCGCGGCACACGAAATCTAAGCACGAAAGGCTCTCCGGCGGCGGCTCGCCGAGCGCTCTCCTCCGGTGAGAGATTGCGCATCTCGGGATTGAACAACCAAGGCCCGCTCCGCTCGGCGTCGCTATCCTTGGTGGGGTCGGCAGGAGTGAAATCGCGATAGGCCAAGCCTTTTTCCAGTAAGACCTGCGCCATACGGCGGTGAAGCTCCGTGCGCTCCGACTGGCGGTATTCTTCGTCCCAGCCCAGCTCCAGCCACCTCAGACCGTCGTAGATCGAGGCCAATGACTCTTCGGTGTTCCGGTCGACGTCGGTATCGTCGATCCGCAGGATCACCGTGCCTTTGTGCTTGCGCGCGTAAAGCCAATTGAAGACATACGTGCGCGCACTGCCGATGTGCAGGTAGCCGGTGGGCGATGGAGCAAAGCGCACTCGAGGCATGGGTACTCACTACAGCGCAGCGGTCTGGATTCGCTGGGAACCCCGCAGCTGCGGGGTGTGAACGCACGGCTAGTAGCTCGTGGGTTCAATTTCCATCATACCCGCCTGTGGGCGGTCCCCACAGCTGGCGCTTGCCCTGGCAGACTTCGGCAACGTTCAGTGAAAGTCGTGAGATTCGACGGCGGCCAACCTCAGCTTCAACGCAGTAATGCGCTCCGCTTTCACCGAGACCACGCCTTGTTGATTTTGCAACCGTCCTTCGATCAGCAGGAATGGCTCAGTAACGATCGTGACGCGTTGGGACTCAAATAGCTTCGGGTCGATGATGACATTGGCGATGCCCGTTTCGTCCTCCACGCTCAGGAATACGAACCCCTTGGCGGTGCCCGGCCGCTGGCGTGCAATGACGCACCCGGCCACCCGCACCCGCTTGCCGTGAGGCAGGCTAGAGAGCTGTCCGGCTGGTACCGTCCGCCATCGCGCCAACATCGACCGGCACAAGCTGACGGGATGCGGGCCTAGAGTCACACCAGTGCGGGAAAAATCAGCCCTCAAGCGTTCCCCGGCGGTCATCGGGCGCAAGGGGTTCTGAATTTCCGAGCTCTGGTCCGCGAACAGGGGACCTGCAGGTTTGGCTACCAGCGCAGCTTCCCAGAG
>JAUQPO010000348.1 GCA_030550335.1 Acidobacteriota bacterium | reverse complement strand
GCTGGAAGCCACCCAGCCAGTAGGCGAGCTTCCCCAACCTACGTTTCCACTCCAAGTCCACCTTCACGACCACATAAGCGTCCAATCCGATGCCTGCCATCAACAAGAAATAACGCGAGATCTGCGGTGCCGCATGTAGCAGGCCGAGCGACACACGCTCGGGCTGGAGCTCCGGGATCATCCGTGCTGCCCGGATCGGGTCACGCGGAAGCCCGAGTTCGGTTGCGAGCACATTAGCCGTGCCCATTGGTAGCACCGCCACGGGCAGATGGGAACCAGCCACGCCATTGACCACCTCGTTCACGGTGCCGTCACCAGCGGCCACAACCAGCAAGTCCGCATCGGTAACCGTAGCTTGGCGTGCGAGCTCGGTGGCATCTCCCGGTCGGCGCGTGGGAAGTTCGATGACAGTGGCCCCGGTCTCCGCAATCGCTTGAACGAGCTGAGCGACCAGTTGGGTTCCTCGACGCTGGAACTTACCGGCGGTGGGATTGTAGATCAAGTAAACGTTGCGGTACCGGCTGATGATTACCCCCTGTTGGTCCGCTACCTATTATAGTTACGGGGCCGTTTCGAGCTGGCTGATTCGCGACCCCCAAGGGAACAAGCTCATGAGCGTACCACAATCCGTACTTGAAGAAGTTGAACGCTTACGTGCGGAGCTACGCCGCCACGACTACCTCTACTACGTGCTCGACCAGCCGGAGATCACCGACGCCGAGTACGACGCGCTGATGCGCCGGCTGCAAGAACTGGAGCGGCAATACCCGGAGCTGATCACTCCGGATTCGCCTACCCAGCGCGTCGGAGGCGCCCCCCGGGAGGGCTTCGTCAAAGTCCGCCACAGCTCGCCCATGCTTAGCTTGGACAACGCCTTCAACGAAGCTGAGCTGCGCGACTTTGACCGTCGCGTCCGGGAACTCCTCGGCGGCGAGCCCTATCGGTACGTAGCCGAGTTGAAGCTCGACGGGGTCTCCATGGCCGCCCGGTACGAAAATGGGGTGCTGGTTCGCGCGATTACCCGCGGCGATGGCATCGAAGGAGAGGACGTGACTGAGAACGCGCGGACGATCCGATCCATCCCCTTGCGCATCGAGTCACGGTGGCCAGCCATCGAAGTGCGCGGCGAAGTGATCATGACCAAACGCGCTTTCGAGAGGTTGAACGCTGAACGAGCTGCCCAGGGCTTACCCCTGTATGCCAACCCGCGTAATTCTGCCGCCGGCTCACTTCGGGTGCTCGACCCGAAGATTACGGCCGAGCGCAAGCTCGATTATTACGCTTACTTTCTGCTTGGCCCCGACGGTCAGCCCTTGCTCGACAGCCATTGGGAATGTTTGCAGGAACTGGAGCGGATGCAGTTCAAGGTCAACCCCCATCGCAAGCTCTGCAACACGGTCGACGAAGTGCTGGAATTTGCCCTGGCCTGGGAGCAACGGCGGCACGAGCTGCCTTACGAGACCGACGGCTTAGTCGTCAAAGTGGATTCCACAGCTCAGTGGGCTAGGCTTGGTTGGACCGCTAAGGCCCCTCGTTGGGCGATCGCCTACAAGTTCACGGCCCAGCAAGCTGAAACCGTGCTGGAGAACATCGAAGTGCAGGTGGGCCGGACTGGCGTGCTCACTCCGGTGGCACACTTGCGGCCTGTACAGGTAGGGGGCGTCACCGTCTCGCGCGCCACGCTTCATAACGAAGACGAAATCAAACGGCTGGGAGTCCAAATCGGAGATGTGGTTTTGATCGAACGGAGCGGCGACGTCATTCCGAAGGTGGTCCGCGTGGTTCGTCCGGGCGAGAATCGGCGGCCCTTCGTGATGCCCAAGCAATGCCCGGTTTGTGGCGGCAGGGTGGTGCGCGAGGAGGGTGAGGTCGCCAGCCGGTGTATCAACACCAGCTGTCCCGCGCGGCTCAAAGAGTCGATTCGCCACTTTGCATCGCGGGGCGTGATGGACATCGATGGTCTCGGAGAGGCACTCATCGATCAGTTGGTCGACCGGGGGCTGGTCAAGAGCATTGCCGATCTCTACCGGCTTCGGGTCGAAGATTTACTCCCGCTCGAGCGCATGGGCAGGAAGCTCGCGACTAAGATCATCAAGAACATCGATGCCTCACGCCAGCGTCCACTGCCCCGCGTATTGGCCGGCTTGGGAATCCCGTTTGTCGGGGAGCGAACCGCTCAATTCCTGGCAGAAACGTTCGGCAGTCTAGACGCGATCGCGCAAGCCGACGTCGAGACGTTGATGACTGCCCCCGAGGTGGGCCCCAAAGTAGCTCGAAGCATCTACGACTTCTTCCGCGAGCCCCGTAACAAGGAGCTGGTGGAGCGGTTACGCCAGGAAGGCCTGCAGTTCGAGTACAAGCCAGTGGAGCGGCGCGGCGGCCCGCTCGAGGGGCTTACGTTCGTTCTCACCGGAACGCTACCCAATTTGAGCCGTGCCGAAGCGCGCAAGCTGATTGAAGATGCCGGCGGGAAAGTAACGGACTCCGTGAGCCGAAAGACCAACTACGTCGTCGCCGGAGCAGATCCCGGCTCGAAGTTGGACCGCGCACGCGAGCTGGGAATCCCTGTGATTGACGAGGCCAAACTCCTGGAGATGATCCGTGGACAGGCTGCTTGAGCTAGTTTCAGCTTGGGGATGGGTGGGGGCGTTTGGCTTAGCGTTGGCCGATTCTGGCGGAATCCCGTTGCCCGCCGGAGTGGACATGCTGATCGTGGCTTTAGCGATCACTGCTCCCCGTCAAGCCCTGCTCAGCAGCCTGACGGCCGTCATTGGTTCGGTCATCGGCAGCTGGATCCTGTTCGCCATCGGTAGAAAAGGCGGCAGTGCATACCTCGACCGCTACCTGAACCAACCCAGAGGCGAAAAGCTGCGCTTGCGGTTCCAACGCTACGGCTTGGTGAGCGTGTTCGTGCCTGCTTTCATCCCTTTCGCGCCGCTACCCTTGAAAGTCTTCGTTCTAAGCAGCGGGGCCTTCGGGGTTTCTTTGTACAAATTTCTGGGAACGATCGTGCTCGCTCGCTTGGGCCGTTACCTGGGGTTGGCTGTGCTTGCGCTGCACCTCGGCTCGGATACCTGGCGCTGGCTGGCCGAGCAAAAGCTTGAGCTAGCCATAGCGGCCGTGACTTTATTGGTTGTGGGTTGGGCTATTGTGCACTGGTGGCATAGCCGAACCGCCGCCAGGTAACCCTAAACTCGGAACATGGGAGCGTCGGGCTCGCATAAAATGGACGCGATGCAACAGGTCAGTCGTCGGGCATTTCTTCAAGCCTCGCTGGCAGCACCCTTCTACATAGCGTGCCGCCGCAGTGGTCGCACCATCCGGATCGAGGATGTCCGCTGGGGCTACGAAGAATACTCCTACCGAGCTCCTTTGAAATTCGGTGCGGTGATTGTGGACCGCGTGACACTGCTCAACGTCTGGGTCACCGTCTCTGGCGCTCGAAAGACGCAAGAGGGCTTCGGCTCCATGCCGCTTAGCAACCTCTGGGCCTGGCCCTCGCCGGTCGTGCCGCATCAGACGACTTTCGAGGCAATGAAACGCCTTGCCGAACGCTGTGCCCGTATTGCCGGGCAATACAAAGAGCCGGGCCACCCGATCGATATCGGCACGGCGCTGCTGCCACAGTTTCTCAAAGCGGCCGACGAGATCAGCCAGGAGTTGCAATTGGCCGAGCCGATCCCCAAGCTGGCAACCCTAG
>JAUQPO010000347.1 GCA_030550335.1 Acidobacteriota bacterium | reverse complement strand
GCGGAGAAACCCTTCGCCACTGATCCGGTGGGCTGCCGCCGGGTGATGGCTGCCGCGAAGAAGGCACGGGAGCTGAAGCTGACGGTGATGTCCGGTGCGCAAAAGCGTTCCCACAAGGCTACGCTAGAAGCCATCGATCGGATCCGCAACGGCGAAATCGGTGACATCGTGGCGATCTACGTGAAGTATTTGAGCGGGCCGGTGTTCCACGTGAAGGAGCGCGACCCGAAGTGGAGCGAAATGGAGTGGCAGCACCGCAATTGGTACTCCTTCGTGTGGATCTGCGGTGACCAGATCGTAGAGCAGCACTTCCACAACATTGACATCATCAACGTGCTGATGGGCACCCATCCGGTAAGTGTCGTTGCTCAGGGCGGTGCGGCGTGGCGTCCGCGGGAGCCTCTGTACGGTAACATCTACGACCACATGAGCTCCGAGTTCGTCTACCCCAACGGTGTCCGTATGGTGAGCCATTGCCGCCAGTACCCAGAAGGTTGTTACCGAGAGGTAGGCGAACTGATTGTGGGAACGAAAGGGTCGATGGCTCTACCTCCCTTGCGTCAGCCAGGTGAGATGAACCCGCAGGTCCAAGAGCACATCGATATGGTCAACAGTATCCTCGGCATCGGCCCCTACATCAATCACGGAGAGGAGGTGGCCGAAAGCACGATGACTTGCATCATGGCGCGAGAGTCAGCCTACTCAGGCATGCGACTCACCTGGGAGCAGATCATGGCCTCGCAGCTCGATCTATTACCCAAACGGTTCGATTGGGATTACGTGCCTGAGCCGCGCCCCCTGCCTGTGCCTGGCCAGTATAAGTTCATCTGAGGACCAAGCGAGGAGGGCTCGAGCGCACGCCGGAAAGCCGAGCCCTCCCGTGACTTCTGTCACGGCGCTTTAGGATCCAGGCCGCCAGAATCGAGTTGAACGCTCGGTTCGGAGAGCCTGCAGATGAAGCGCTTGTGGCTGGCGACGGCAATTATCGTAGTTTTCTCGTTTGCGGTTCTCGGCTGGATCGGTTCGCGCATCTACCAGCAAATGCCGCCCATCCCGGAACGGGTCGTCACTTCGGATGGCGAGACGGTCATCGGTCCCGGCCAGATCTCCCGCGGGCAAAACGTGTGGCAAGCGCTCGGGGGTATGGAGGTTGGCTCAGTATGGGGTCACGGTAGCTATGTGGCTCCAGATTGGACTGCCGACTGGCTCCACCGCGAGGCAACCTATGTGCTCGAGCAATGGGCTCGGCAAGAGTTTGGCCAGGATTGGAAGCTCCTTGACCCGGAACAGCAGGCGCGCCTTCGAGGCCGCCTCGAAACCATCTACCGGGCAAATCGGTACGATCCACAAACCGGCACGCTCGTGATTGAACCGATTCGCGCGGAGGCCTACAGAGCGTGTGTCGAGCACTACAAGCGGATCTTCCTCGAGGGCGCCACCGAGTACGCCATGCCTGCCCGCACCGTTGGGACCGAAGCCGATGCGGAAGATTTGGCAGCGTTCTTCTTCTGGACGGCCTGGGCAGCCGCGGCAAACCGCCCTGGTGACGACATCTCCTACACACACAACTGGCCACACGAGCCGCTGGTGGGGAACCGGCCTACCGGCGAGTCCGTAATGTGGACTGGCGTCAGCATCATCATGCTTCTGGCCGGCATTTGCGCAATGGTCTGGTGGTATGCTGCGCAGCGCCGCGAGCAACAACCCGTTTTCCCCCCTGCAGAAGATCCTCTCAAAGGCTGGCAGGCGACTCCTTCGCAACGAGCAACGTTGAAGTACTTCTGGGTGGTCGCCGGACTCATGCTCGTGCAGATCCTCATGGGCGTCTTCACAGCCCATTACGGAGTCGAAGGTGGTGGCTTCTATGGCATTCCACTGGCCCAGTGGTTACCCTACAGCATCACGCGTACGTGGCATATTCAGACCGGGATCTTTTGGATCGCCACTGCGTGGCTGGCAGCCGGGCTGTTCATCGGGCCTTTGATCAGCGGTGTCGAACCTCGCGGTCAACGCCTGGCGGTGAACCTGCTGTTCGGTGCGTTGTTGCTGGTCGTGCTCGGCTCCTTGGCCGGCCAGTGGTTGAGCGTCAAGCACCACCTCCGTGGCCCAGCAAGTTTCTATTTGGGCCACCAGGGATACGAATACCTGGATCTCGGTCGTGTCTGGCAAGCGCTGGTCTTCATCGCTTTGCTGTTCTGGTTCTGGTTGGTGGTGCGCACAGTGCGGCCCGCTCTCAAAGGTGCTACGGAGGAACGGCAACTGGTTTGGGTCTTGTTACTAGCCACAGGCGCGATCGGACTGTTTTACGGAGCCGGGCTGATGTGGGGTAGAAACACGCACTTGTCCATGGTGGAGTACTGGCGGTGGTGGGTGGTCCACCTCTGGGTGGAGGGCTTCTTTGAACTGTTCGCCACCGTGGTCATCGCCTTCTTCTTCACGCGGCTGAAGCTGATCCAGCCGTTGTTGGCTGCGCGGGCCTCATTGTTGGCAGCGGCCATCTACCTCGCAGGAGGAATTATCGGCACTTGCCACCACCTATACTTCACCGGCACTCCTACTGTGGCGCTGGCTTTCGGTGCGGTCTTCAGTGCCCTGGAAGTGATCCCGCTGACGTTCATTGCTTACTCGGCCATGGAAGACTACCGCCGCCTGGAGGTCGCTCCTTGGGTGCGGCGCTACAAGTGGCCCGTCTATTTCTTCCTTGCCGTCGCTTTTTGGAACATGGTCGGTGCCGGTTTGTTCGGCTTCCTCATCAACCCGCCCATCGCTCTTTATTTCATGCAAGGTCTCAACACCACGCCTGTGCACGGCCATGCGGCCTTGTTCGGTGTCTATGGCATGCTCAGCCTGGCGCTGATCCTGACTTGCTTGCGAGCCTTGAGCCCACAGTTGGAATGGAGCGACCGTTGGCTCAAGTTCTCTTTCTGGAGCCTGAATATCGGGCTGATGCTGATGTGCGTGCTGAGTCTGCTCCCGGTGGGACTACTGCAAACCTGGGCCTCCGTCGACCAGGGTTACTGGTACGCGCGTAGTCCAGAATTCTTAGGCCGCCCCTTGATGCAAACCCTTAGGTGGCTCCGCGTTCCGGGAGACACCATTTTCGCAGTCGGGGCTTTGGCCTTTGCGGCATTCATCGCTCGCCACGCACGTCCGCAACCTCTTGCTGGCGCATCGCAAGAGGGCTTGAACGCCGAACCCATCCGACCTTAACGGTCCGAAAGGTTCATCAGATCCTCTCCCGCTCGCTCAGCGGCGAGGGTGGCCGGAATACCAATGCGGTAGGTGGGGAATCGCAGCTCTATGCCAAGCAAACGGCGGATGGCTCGACCGTCCACACGGCGGTTACTCTGGCGCGTTTCGTGAAGCTCCTCGGCCGCGGCGGACTGCGGTAGGCTCAGACCGAGGAGTTCGGCGCAAAACAGAGCGATCTCACGCGACCTACAGGGCTCGTCATCGCCCACCGGGTAGGCACCGATAACATCGGAGAACAAGCCGGCGACCACGTGCGCGGCCAAGTCGTCCACGTGTATCCGGCTGACCCAGTTGCTCCCGTCTCCCAACAGTCGGAACCGGCCCTCAATCATCGCCCGGTGTACTCCCCGCCCAGGGCCGTAGATCGCAGGGCATCTCAGTACCAGCCAGGATCTGCCCGCGTTGGCCACCGCGTGTTCAGCATCGAGTCTCAACTTCTCTTTGATGTGTTTCGGATTGGGCG
>JAUQPO010000346.1 GCA_030550335.1 Acidobacteriota bacterium | reverse complement strand
GTTGGAACGACCTAGGCTCCTGGAACGCCATTTATGAGGTTCTGCCAAAAGGCACCGACCGCAATGTGTTCCGAACGGATGCCCTGGCCTTAGATAGCCGTGGGAACTACGTGGAGGCCCCCGGCAAGCTGGTGGCCTTGGTGGGGCTGGAAGATGTCATTGTGGTGGATACCCCCGATGCTTTGCTGGTAGCACGTCGGGACCGCGCCCAGCAAGTCGGGGACGTGGTCAAAATGCTCGAGCGCTCGGGGCGAACCAACCTGCTCTAAAGCGCAGGCTAAGCTTGGGTCCGGGCACCTACCCCGAGCAACTGATCTGCTAACCCACTCTGGATGATCAGCTCCTGACCCTTTCGGAAGACGCGGTCGAGGATTTTGATCGCACGGTCGATGTCCGATTCCGTAATAACGTAAGGAGGCAGGAAGCGCAAGACGTTCTCGTGGGTGCAATTGATCAATAATCCCTGTCGGAGTGCCTCTTCCACAAGCTCCTTACCCGGGATCTTCAACTGGATGCCGATCATCAGGCCGTAAGCCCGGATCTCTTCGATGTACCGGTAGTGGAGCTTGAGCTCCTCAAGGCGCATGCGGAAGTAGCCAGCAACCCGGTGGATAGCTGGTAAAAGTTCATCAAGAACCTCAAGGAATTCCAACGCCACTCGACACACCAGCGGCCCACCCCCAAACGTCGACCCATGCATGCCTGCACCCAGTACGGTCCCAGCTTCCTCCGTCGCCAGTACCGCGCCTATGGGGAGCCCGCACCCTAAAGGCTTGGCCACCGTAACCACGTCCGGCCGGATCGGGGGGTCATGCAACTGAAAGGAGAAGTACTTCCCCGTACGTCCCAACCCGCACTGAACTTCATCGAACACCAGCAAGGCTCCGAACTCGTCCGCCAACTCCCGCGCACGCCGGAGGAAAGCTGGGTCGACCATGCGGACCCCTCCCTCCCCCTGAATTCCCTCTACGAAAATGCCGGCGGTCGCCTCTCCGACACTGGTCTCTAACGCTGCTATGTCTCCGGCTGGGACGAACTTGACAGGCCCCACCAAGGGCTCGAAAGGCTGGCGGTACTGCTCCTGCCCGGTAATGGACAGCGAGCCCAGCGTGCGGCCGTGAAAAGAATTCTCCAGTGCCACGAGTTCGACCTTGGCTGGAGAGCGGCGTTTGGCATAGGCACGGACGATTTTAATAGCGGCTTCGTTGGCTTCTGTGCCGGAATTACAAAAGAAGCAGCGCTGTAATCCGCTGATTTCACAGAGCTTCTTCGCTAATAGTCCCTGGTATTCGTGGTAATAAAGATTCGAGCAATGGATCAGCTGGGCAGCTTGCTCTCGAATGACTTTGACTATACGGGGGTGAGCGTAACCCAGGGCGTTGACCCCGATCCCAGAAACTAGGTCCAGGTATTTCTTGCCCTGGACGTCGATGAGATAAACCCCACGGCCGGAGCGGAATGCCACAGGCGCCCGCCGGTAAGTCGGCATCACGTGGAGTTGTTCCAGGCGGCTGATCTGCTCGAAGCTCAAGCTGACGGGCGCGAACCCTGCAACCTCACCCATACTCCCATCATCATAGCCAAAGCGCCAGAACTACTTAGCAGCGGTGTCCCGATTGGCGCCCCCTAACACCACCTCTAAGCCGATGGGCTCATGGTCGGAAAGCGCCGGCCCGCCGCCCAAGCGTGCATCGTGGATCACCACCGGGTTCTCTACTTCCAGCTCGCGCGTCGCAAACCAATCCAGTCGCAAGGGGCACCGGCCGCCGTACCGGCTGAGAGCCCAGCGGATGAATGGGAAGCACCAGCCCGGGACCCATTCAGCTAGCCCTTTGTAGGTCCGGGGGTTATCGAACTCGTAGTACATAGTGTAGTCCCCCAGGACATTGGACCGCCGAAAGTCAAACCCATGGCGCTCCAGCAGACGAAACAACCCTCGCTCGAACCAACGGTATGGGTGCAGGAAATGTCGTTGGATGACGCGACCCGGACCCATAAAGACGCGGAGCCAGTAGCCCATGATGGCCCGGAACGCGGTAGAGGAGTCAAATGTTGTGGTGTTCCAATCCCCGCCCAAAACCACCGGCCCTCGTGGTGGGAGCGCCCGGAGCACGGTAGCCATCTGCGCCTTACGGTGACGCTGGGTAGAATTGGCGTCCAAGTGAACCACGACCGCCAACAGCGGGCGTTGCGGGAAACGGATTTCGGCCACAACTGCTACTTGAGAGCCGATGCGCTTTTCTCTGCGTGCCATCTTGTCGATTCCATTCGCCAAGCGCACCAACTCCACCTTACCGATCGGGTATCGGCTCAACAGCGCGTTGCCGTGCAAGCCGAGCTCGTTCTCTCCAGGGGCCTCGCGCTCCTCCCCTGCCCCCTTAGTGAGATTGAGGTAACAAGCCCCGAAAACGTAGTGGTACCCCAACTCCCTGGCCAGTACTGCAGCCACGTTGCGGTTACCCGAACGAGCCATGCCCACGTCGGTTTCGGGCAGTAGCAGTACGTCCGCCTCGCGTAAGTAAGGATGGGTCCGGAGGGCGTGCAGCTGCCCTTCCAAGCGAATCCCGCGCTCCAGGTTCCAAGCCACGAAGCGGTAGGCCATCTTGAAGGGAGGCCGTTCGGGTCCAAAGTGTCCAACCTCGGGAGTGTCAAGGACTCTGCTGATGAGCGGTCGTAGTCGCTGGTAAACCGGGTGGCGCTCCAGTTCTCGCGTGGACGAGCACTGCGCGAGTACAGGCAAGTAAGGACGGACTTCGCGCCGGAGGGCTTGATGGAGTTCTTCCACCAGTGAGGGCTGAGCGGATCGATCCTGGGTCCGCACCATCGGGTACAGTTTTCCAGGATACGACACTCAGCCCCCACCTCATGCAGGACCCTAAGCTTAGGCCTGGTAAAGCCCGCGTGATTTCAGGTGTTCCACCATGGCCTGGCGTGCCGCGATGAGCAGGCGTTCCAAGCGGTCACCGCCCAAGTTAAAGTCCAAGGTGCCGTAACCCTTGGCGGGCAGGCGGCAGATCAAGTGCTCGTGCTGGCGTATAGCTTCACGATCTCGTGCTCCCCACACCATTTCCACTAGCCGCGCCGTGCGATCTATCACCGGGACGCGTGTGAAGCTGGGACTGGGTAGCTGGTCAGACACACCCGGGACCGGTAGCTGCTCATCAATGAGCAGGCCAAGGACAAAGGCCTGGTTGTCCGCGCTCCCCATCAGCTCCCGGCTCTGCGCGCTTGTACCAGTCAGCAACCAGATTGGGAAGTTGGAAAGCACGCCTCCGTCGACGATCAAGTGCCCAGCGACGTTTTGACCACAATAGGTACCCCATTCCTTCTGCCACACGACTGGCTGCCAGATAAATGGGATCCCCATCGACATTCGCACGGCCCATGCCACTGGGAGCTCGGGCGCAGTACGCCGGTTGAGCACCAGCAGGTCCATCGCCACCAAATCGGCTGCGGTTACGCTCACGTCAATGCCGGTTTCCTCGTACAAGCCGCCAAACGTGATCTGCCGAGGAAGCCCTTTGGCCGCAAGCCTCTCTTCGACCCACACCTGGAAGGCCCGGCCTACGTAGAACCCACCGCGCTCGACGAAGTTGAACAGTCGCGCGTAGCGGCCATTCGTCAGAAGCAGATCGAGCAGGAACCGGCGGACGCGGCGCAGCACCGCATCCGGGATGCAAGGAACCTTGATCGTGGCAAACAAGCTCATCGTGAGGCTGTTG
>JAUQPO010000345.1 GCA_030550335.1 Acidobacteriota bacterium | reverse complement strand
GTTTGATGCGCGTCTCGCCGATAGTGGCACGATCCACAGCGGACAACGATTGGATTTCGACGTCGTCCTCAATCACTACTGTGCCCGCCTGGACGATCTTATAGTGGGTGCCATCGGGGCGACGGGCAAATCCGAAGCCATCGCCACCCACCACCACCCCGTTTTGCAACGTCACCCGATTGCCAATTCGGCAATACTCTCGCACCACCGCATGGGCATGAGCCGTGAAATCGTCACCGATCTGGGCTCCTTCGTAGATCACTACGTGAGGGTAAAGGACAGCCCGGCGACCGATGCGCACGTGTTCACCGATGACCACATAGGCTCCGATGGAGGCGTCCTCACCAATTTCCGCACTGGGAGCAATCACTGCGGTAGGGTGGATCCCCGGTTGCGGTCGTGGAGGACGGTAAAACAGTTCCAGCGCCCGGGCAAAGTCCAAATAAGGGTTTTGCGAAACCAGCGTAGCGATAGGGATGTCTCGAATTGGCTCCCGTGCAATGATCGCCCCTGCCCGACTGTGGCGCACCTTCGGCGCGTACTTGGGGTTGGCCAGGAAAGTCAGTTCCGTAGGCCCAGCCTGCTCGATGGGCGCCACGCCGGTAATCTCCAGTTCCGGGTCACCCACTAGCTCGCAGCCTAACTGTTTGGCGATCTCTCCCAGCCTCATCGTGCGCCGTTAGCTCCAGGGTACACTGTTGGGTATGCGGCGCGGGAGATGGCTAGCGCTCTTGGTCTGTCAGATCTCGACCCTCAGCAGCCTGGCGCAAACTTATTCCTCCGTCCATACCCAGGCCGATCGCCGGCAGGCGGCTAGCGCCATCGAGCGCGCCATCGAGGAATTCAAGCACCAGACCCGAGCTTTGGGACTGCGCGTCGATGGCACAGCACGCCGCAAACCTGCCCGGACGCTCCGCTGGCACGGACGGCTCTTCTGGAATGTGCGCAACGACTTTTTTGACGCGGTTCCGCACGAAGTGCGTCAAACCGGCGGCACCAAGGGCCTGCTACGCCGCAACCAGTACGGGTTTAGCGTTTCGGGGCCACTGGCAATCCCAAAGTTGCCGCAACTGGCCAACCGCACCTTCGTGTCGCTCTCCTACGAAGGCATGAGGGAGAAGCTTGGCCAGCACTATATACGCACTATTCCTATCGTGCCCGAGCGCTCTGGCGATTTCAGCCAGACCGTCGACAAGGCGGGTCAGCTGCTGCCCATTTACGACCCACTCAGCACACGCCCGAATCCCAACTATGACCCCGCCCAGCCTGTGAGCCTAGCCAACCTGCAGTACCTGCGCGACCCTTTTCCCAGCAATCGCATCCCGCCGAGCCGCCTTGACCCCGTGGCCTTGGAAGCGGTCACGCAGTACCCGCTCCCCAATGCCGCTATAGGCCCGTTCTTTCAGAACAACTACGTGGTTTATGCCCCTGAGGTCAACCGCGCTGATGGAGGGCGTGGAAAGATCGACCACTCGCTCGGCGAATCGCAGCGGCTGACCTTTAACTTCTCCCTTTCCAACGGGTTCGAATCGCCTCCCCGACTGTTCCCTACAGCGGCCAATCCCGGGCGTCCAGACCGACAGTACAGGAGCCGGAGTGCCTCGATCCAGCACACTTGGACCCTCTCACCCACCACGTTGCATAGCTTCAACGTCGGAGGCTGGACGAGCCGCTCTCAAAACAAGCCGGTGTGGTGGAAAGGCGCCACGGTTTTTCCTGTCATGCGCTTCAGTCCTTACCTACCCATGGGGACCGCCTACCCACTGTCCCGGACTGCTTGGGGCCATTTCGAACTCAGTGACACGCTCTCCTCTAAGCGAGGCAAGCACAGTTTCCATCTGAACGCGCATTGGCGGTGGAGCCGAGTGCACTCGTTTTGGCCCCAATATCCTGAGGGGCGGTTTGATTTTAATGAGGGCTTAACCAGTCTGCCCGGCATCATCAACACTGGTCATGCTTTCGCCAGCTTCCTGCTCGGATTGGCCGCCTTCGCTGAACGCACGGTGGTCGAGCACCCATCCTACTTCCGCGCTCAGATCGGGGAATTTTTCCTGCGGGACGAATGGGAGCCCACCGAAGGGCTGACGGTCCATTTGCAGTTCGGGCTTGACGTAAGCACGCCCCGCATCGAGAAATATGACCGCCAGTCTACGGTCGACTTGACGGTCACTAACCCCACCAATGGGCGCCCCGGTGCCTTGATCTTTGCTGGGCGAGACGCCAAGAGCCGAGCGTTTCAACCTGTGCGCGTGCGCCCGGAGACGTATGTCTCGCTCTCCTGGAGTCCTTGGGCTCGCCGCCAACTCATCTTGCGGGCGAGCTTTCGGAGGTACTATACCGAGGTCCCACTGCGGCCGGGCCAGTGGGGCACGCAAGGGTTCAACGCCGTGCCCACAGCCATTAGTCCCAACACCCAACTCCAGCCAGCTCTACGGTTGGTCGACGGGCCGCCTCGAATTGAGCGCTCTCTGCCCGACCTGCGACCGGACGCTGCCAACGACACCGTCGCCGACCTCATTGACCGCAGCTCTGCACAGCCCACTTACACCGCGGCCTCCTTCTCCATCCAGCGGGAACTCCCTGGAGCGTTCATCGCCACGCTCGGCTTCCATCACACTTCGGGCAAGAGCATGCTGGCCGGGAACGAAGGCGTAAATCTCAACGCTATCCCACTCGATGCCCTGATCTATCGTGACCTGTTGAACGAGGAGCGCTTCCGGCGAGAGCTGCGTCCTTACCCCCATTACCAGGGCTTTGACGTGTATGGGTCTTACCCTGTCGGCCGCTTCCAGCGAGAGGAGGCCTATCTATCCGTAGAAAAGCGCACCTCCCACGGGCTATCTTTGCGCTTCGTCTACACCTTTTCCAAGCAACTGGACGACTACAGCACGCCGGATGGATTGCAGGACTACTACAACCGCCGCAAAGAGTGGGCATTAACGTACTACAACGATCCCCACCAGGTCTCGCTGGTCTACATGTACGAACTGCCGTTCGGCCAGAGCGGCCGATGGTTGCGGCTGAGCGGTTGGCGCCGGTACCTCGTCGAAGGTTGGTCGATCAGCGGCACGACGAGCTACTCCAGCGGCGATCCCCTGTGGCTCCGCGCCATGTTCAACAATACGGGTGGGGTGGTCAGAACGCTTTATGTAAACGCGGTACCCGGGGTCAATCCCCAAGTCAAGCATCGCAACCCCGAGCGGTGGTTTAACCCCGAAGCATTTGTCAATCCGCCAGATTTTAGCATCGGCAACGTGCCCCGGAGTCATCCCAAGCTTTACAATCCAGCCCGGCAGAACCACGACCTCGCACTGACTAAGCGCATCCCACTAGGGATGGATCGAGCCGTGGAACTGATGGCGACCGCATTCAACTTCCCAAACCACGCCAATTGGAACCGACCGGACACCGAAATCGGTACACGCCAATCCCCAAATGTGAATGCGGGGCGCATCATTGGCTCCCGTGGGGGCAGAGTGTTGCAACTCGGCCTGCGTTTTGCATTCTAGTCATGACCCGTTGGATTGTTAGCGCAGCTCTGATGGGCGCCCTGCTCAGGCTCCTCGCAGATCCATCACCCGCACGCTTGCGCATCCCGCTGTGGGCAGATGGCGTCCAACAGGCGGAGCCTCTCTCCCTGAAGGTCCACGTCAACGGCCAAGAGGCCCGCCTGGTTCATCTGTTGGGTCCCGAGGATGATTTGATGGTCCTGCTGATTTTGGATCTGGTCGGGGACCTCAATGAAA
>JAUQPO010000344.1 GCA_030550335.1 Acidobacteriota bacterium | reverse complement strand
CAGCAACCGCTCCTCCAACGCCGGAACCCGCCGCTCTAGAAACTCCACCGCTCGTCGCCGGGTCAACCTGCGCAAGGGGCCCGCGAGCCCCAGCCACACCGCCACAGCTAGAACCAACCCCAAAGCCACCCGGGCAGCGAGCAAGCTTTTCGAAGAAAAACCGACCCAGTTGGTCAGGACCACCAACCCCAGAGTGGCTCCCAATGCCACGGCAGCTATGACCGCCACTCCATGGCCCAGGACTAGCCAGCGCATTCGCCGGTAGACCTGGGTGACATAGTTTTGAACGCGTTCCAGTGGACTCATGACGTCCCCCGCTCAATCGCCAGGTACTGCCGCGATACCAAAGTCTCCGCTAACCCTACTCCAAGAGCCATCAGTAGGACCGGCCACCACAACTCCCGCCGCCTCCGTTCAGGACCGCTACTGGCAGAGACCGCCCCCTGAGGATTCCCGCTGCCAGCCCATTCCCGCAACAGCTCAGCAGGCGCTGGCTCTAAATCGGACTCCCGCCGGTCGGCGTTGGCCGCGATCATCTCCACCTGTCCCTGCCCACGGTGGATTTCGTAGAACCCTTCTTGCTGCAACTGCACCGAAGGGGTAGCAGCTGCGTCGGCTGGCGCGAACAGCAGCTTTCCCTCCGGGCCCCGTACCGACGTAATAGCAGCACGCTGTCTCGAAGCCTGAATGTCCAAAAAGCTTCCCACAGTCGCAACGGCTGTCCGGCGCTCCAGCCCGGCTAGGTAGGCAGCTGTTTGCTGGACGAAGGGGACAAACGCAGCGTGCAAGGGAAAGTCGTTGGCGACATTATCCAGACTGGAGGCAATTGCTAATACCCGCCCCGAGCCTAGCTCTTTTTCCAATAAGACCGGAGTCCCGTCCACCAACCGAACCAACACCTGGCAACCCTCTGTTGACAGCTCGATCACTTGGAAGAACCTCACCCCCTGCCACTGGTTCGCATGGCGGACGGATGGGTGGTGCGCATCAGCGAAGCCCACCACTTGAAATCGTTCGTTTTCCGGGGGGAAATAACGAGTACCTGCCACGGCCAAGTCCACCACCGGCAGCCGACCCAGCTGGGCCATCCGCGGCCCTACAACCATCCACACCGCACCCCCATTCCGTACCCACCGTTCCAAGCGCGCCAAGAATTTCCCAGGTAAGCTGCCTGGGTCACTGAGCACGATCAAGCGATAACGCCCAGGATCCACCTCCCCAACCTCAGCAATGGACCTAGCCTCAAGCGAAAAGGCGTTCTCAGCCGAAGCTTCGAGAGCTGCCCGAAAGTACACCCAGGCGCGTCCGTTAGCCAATCGATCCACAAAGAGCAGTGGCAGCGGGTCAGCCCGCTCGACGGCAAACCGGAATAGATTATCTTCGGGAAGCGAATCGCGCGCTTCCAACCGGGCTTCACAAGCATTGAACCCGTGCCGCGGTTCGAAGTCTGTAAACTCGACGCTCACCCTCCCGTGAGGTGGGATCTGGACGTTCTGCTGCCCTGCAATCCGACCGTTGCAATATAGGCTCAAAATCGCTTTAGTTCCCTCCTGCCCGAACGATGTCACATGCACCCGTACCCGCACCTTTCCGGGACGAAACACACTAGTGGGCGCCTCGACGCCGGTCACCGCAAAATTAGTAACCGCGCTGCCTACCTGGTGTGCCACTACGCGCATATTGGCGGGCAACTGGAGATCTGTGTAGTGAGCGGGCATGGCGCTGCGCTGAAAGTCCGAAAAGAGATGGACCTCTACAGACCCGCGATGTTGTCTCGCCACCGCACGCAACCCCGCCGCCAACTCGGCCAATGTTCCAGATTCCGAGCTCGGCCGGATCGAACGCAAAGCTGCCTCGAGCTCGTTCCGACTCGAAACGGTGAGCATGCGCAACGACGAGCCGAACTCAGCAAGTTGGATCGGGACTTCCGACGGCTGGCGACGCAGCAAGTCGATTGCCGCGCTCTTGGCCTCTTCTAACCGGCGCGCAGCCCGCATACTGAATGTGCGATCGATCACCCAGAGCTGCAACTCCGGCCCTGCCTGTCCCATCGCCACCCAAGATTCGACGTAGGGTCGAGCAAAGGCGAGCACCAGCAGCGCGATGAACGCCAAACGCAAGGCCAAAAGCAACCAGTAGCGCAACCGCCGGTGACGAATCGAGCTTTGCGTTCCCGGTTCCATCAGCATCAGCGAACTGAAGGGCCTTAGCTCAGAGCGATGCTGCTGGAGTAAGTGAAAATACACTGGCAGAGCTACCGCTGCCAGCCCAGCGAGCATCCATGGTGTCAAGAATCCCATTCACATCCTCCCTTGCCGGGTAGTCAGGTATTCCCGCAGGGCTCCGTCGAGGGGGCGGTCGGTGACTACCAGGTAGTAATCCATGCCCGCTTGCTTGCTGAGTTCCTCCAGGGCCCGGATGTGTTGCTGCATCCGCTCCTGGTAACGGCCGCGCAAGTACTCGGGAGAAACCTCGCGTTGCTCACCGGTTTCCATATCCACCATCAAAACCGGCTGGGCCAACTCCAGCCGCAACTCCTGTGGGTCGAGAACATGAAACAAGATGACGTCGTTTCCTTTGTACGCCAGAGGTTCAATCACGCGCACCACGTTGCTGGGCTCTTCGTAGAAATCCGACAAGACCAACACGATCCCACGCCACCGCACGAACTCGCGCAAGTGAGCAAAAGGCCTGGCGAAGTCCGTTCGGCCTCGGGGCTCGGCACTGTTGATGCCGTGTAACAAGCGGTGCAGTTGACCCTGCCGGGTGGATGGACGCACGAAGTGGCGGATATCGTCGTCATAAACGATCAAGCCGACCGCATCCCGTTGGCGGATACCCAGGTGGGCCAGCGAAGCCGCCAGATACCGGGCATAGTCGATCTTGCGGACTTTATGGGAGCCGTAGGCCATAGAGGCGCTCGCGTCGAGCAAAATCGTCAATCGCGTGTTCGTCTCCCCGCGGTAACGCTTCAAGTAGCAACGTTCGGTGCGCGCGAATACATTCCAATCGATGTGTCGCAAGTCGTCTCCTGGGCTGTACGCCTGGTACTCCGCGAATTCCTGGCTGAAGCCAAAATCCGGTGACCGGTGCAGGCCTGCTATAAAACCATCCACCACCACCTTTGCGACCAGATCTAGTGAGGCAATCCTCGCGAGAATCTCTGGGTCCAGGAACCGCTGCAGCTCCCGTAGCTGGCTATGCATCGCTCCCCTCCGGTCGCTTCCCCACCGGTTACGCTCCCTGCTCCTTGGGTGGACGTTTGACCTCGAGCAAGCGCTCCAGGATGTCGTCCGACGTCAGTCGTTCCGACTCCGCATAGAAATTGAGCAGCACACGATGTCGCAACACCGGTTTCACCAAGGCGCGGATATCCGCATACGTGACGTGATACCGACCATGCATCAATGCCCGGGCCTTGGCCGCCAGAATTAAAAACTGCGCACCGCGGACGCTCGCCCCGTAGTTCACATACTTCCGCACAAAATCCGGGGCTGAGGGATCGCTACTGCGCGTGGCGCGCACGAACTCGACCGCATAGCGGGCCACGGGTTCGGCGACCGGGACCATGCGTACCAAACGCTGGAACCCGAGGATCTCTTCGGCGTTCGTCACCACCTCCACGGTTGGCGTATAGGTGGTAGTGGTTAGCGCCAGGACCTCCATCTCCTCCTCGGTGCTGAGATACCCCATCAACGTGTTGAACAGGAAGCGGTCTAACTGGGCTTCGGGCAGCGGATATGTCCCTTCAAGCTCAATAGGGTTTTGGGTGGCGAGTACAAAGAAGGGGGCGGGAAG
>JAUQPO010000343.1 GCA_030550335.1 Acidobacteriota bacterium | reverse complement strand
AGCGGTGTTGTACAAGATTTCCGGCTTGCGGCGCCCCAGCTCGAGCAATTGCTCGTGCAATCCCAGTGCACGGTCTTCGTCCCCGCTTTCGAGGTAGAGTTGAGCAAGTGCTTCGAGCGCCTCCGGAGGCGTGGGCTGAATTTCGAGGGCCTTCTCGAGCATTTGCCTGGCTTCGGCTCCTCGATGGAGTCGGCTCAGGATCAGCCCTAGGTTGACCCTAGCCTCTACCCAATCAGGTCGCAGGGAAACGCAGCGGGAGAAGCTCTCGCGAGCCGGTTCCAGATCCGATCGCTGAAGCTGAAGATAGCCCAAGCGGAACCAGGCTTCCGCCCAGTCCGGTTGCTGCTGAAGGAGTTGGGCATAAAGCTGCTCTGCTTCTTCGAGCTGGCCCTCCTGTTCGAGCAGCAAAGCCACGTTGTACTTCACTTCGAGGAGGTCCGGTTGCAACCGCAGTGCCTGGCGGTATGCTTCGAGCGCTAGCTTCGTCCGGCCTAGCTGGTGCCACACGGTGGCCAGATTCACCCAGCAATCCGTGGCTTGTGGATCGCGTTTTTGAGCCTCTTGATAAGCGCGAGCAGCTGCTTCAAGGTCTCCTGCTAATTGGCAGGCGACGCCGAGGTTGTAATGATACACCGGGTTGTCTGGATCACGCTCGAGTAGCTGGCGGCACAGTCTGATGGCGGTGGGATAGTCCTGGCGAGCGAACGCCACAAACGCCATCCCTTCTAGGCCGGCCACGCTGTCGGGGCAGATCTCTAGCAGGCGGGTGGCGTAACGTTCGGCCTCCTCGACCCGTTGAGCCTGGACGGCCAGGATGGTCAGATTGGTCAGCGCTACCTCCAGGTTGGGCTTCGCTTGGAGAAGCTTCTCGTAGATGTCCCATGCCGCCTGCCCCTGGCCACGAAGCTGCAAGGCCACGGCTTTGCCGAGTTGTGCAGCCTCATTGTCGGGGTCGAGCGCTACGGCCCGTTCCAGCGCATCGAGTGCCTGGTTTACCTGGCCGAGTTTCAGCAAGCCCAACCCCAACCCGACCCATGGCTCCACACGGTCCGGCTTTAGCGTGGCCGCGCGCTGGAACCATTTCACTGCTTCCGGCCCATCACCTAGACGCTCGCAGCACACGCCCAGATTGTAAGCTGCAGGCCAATCCTCCGGTCTGAGCTCCACGAAGCGTCGGAGGCTGACCGCTGCTTCACGATACTGCTCGAGTTCCATCAACAGCTGGCTCCGTGCCGCAAGCCATTCCGGCTGCTCCGCCGCCGCTGGTGAAGACCGCTCCAGCTCCTGCAGCGCTTCTCGTGTCTTACCTTCTAAGTGCAGCGCTGCGGCCCGGGCGAGATGCTGTAGCCATGTGGAATCTGCCTGAGTAGCGGCGGTTCCAGCTTTGCGATAGTCCGTCACGACTCTGGGCTCCCGCTGGGCGGTCCCTACTGCTGTTTATCGGCGGTGGATAACCATGAGTTCAGAGCAGCACATGCCCGACCAAGCCAATCGTCCTGGTGCGTCACTGCAAGCCGCACGATGCGCGCCCGCTCACCAGGATCACAAAACAGCCCCACCCCGCCTTTCTCCAATCCATGCTGTTCGAAACTGCTCACCAGCTGGCCGTTGACCCACACCACCATCATCGGGCCCTTGACCTCTACTGCCAGTTCTTGGGCGCGGTCCATCCGGATAAGCCCCGGCACACGACGCCGCTCCACCAGACGTCGGACACTCTCCCGCACCAACCATAGGCTCACCGACGCAGAGGCTAGCCCTCTCCCATCGACCGTTTCTAGCTTCACCGCAGCAAAGTTTCCAGGATCCACCACGCGTATAGCGCAGCCCACGCCCCCACGGTCGATGTAAGCCACCAGACTGACTGTGTAGTCCCTCAACTCCTTCGTGGGTTGCCAGAGTGCCAGGCGACCAGGTACAACCAGCCCAGCCTGATCGTAACTCCAACTAGAAGCCCAGTTCGAAGCACCTTCCCAATCCGTCAATCCGGATCGGAAATCTTCCACCAACCGAATGGCTGCACGGGCGCTCACCCAAACTCGACCGGCACGCCAAATCTGCGTCAGTCCGGGTATTCCGCCAGCGGCCCCAGCTTGCCTCTGCGGCTGCTGCCGGGACAGGAAGGGCGAAACCACCACTACTGTGGGAATTGCCACTGCAAGAGCCAGCGTGAGACGACGTAGCCGGTCAGATCGTAGAAGCACTCGGGGAACGAGTCTCCAGGAGCGTTGTCGGGCTAGCTTTGCCCAGTTTACGAGCAGTGTGCAGTGCTCTGACCGTTGAGGGAGGCTTGGCGCGACAGGGACCGACCTACGCTTGCGGTGGACGGGCGTTTGAGCAGCATTTATCGGGTTCACGCAGAGTTCGCTGCGTTTTCGGAGTGGACCCATTTGCGGTGGCAGCAAACGCCCGCCGCCAAGCGGACCTACCGCAAACCTCAACCGAGCGGGACGGGCCGACGGACTGGCTAGAGCGACGGGAGCTCTCCGGCAGATGCTGGACGTCTCCGGTGAGCGATCAAATGGTGCGCGGACGAGCGGCGACGGGCCAGTAGAGCGGAATCCAGCTAGCCCGATCGGGGGGACGTTTGCAGCTTCGAAACACCGAGCTAAGTGACTGAGCGGTACGGGCTGGGCTCGCTGAGCCAGGGCCGTGAACTTCCCGCGGGTCGGCGCTACCGACCCGAGTAAAGGCCGTAGTTGCTCGGTCACATAGGTCGGTTTCGAAATCGGCCTGGCAGAGACCGGGTGCGCGCCAGCCAGCTTCGCACTAGGATAGTGCGGGCTCCGACTATGCCACTCCATTAACAAGAAGAAACAGCTCAGCCCGGCTGGTCGCGGCGAGGCATTAGGCGGTGACAAGCCAACCAAGGACACCCAAGGCAGGACCGCTTTCGGACCGGTCAAAACTAAGGCCCAGGCGTGAACCGGAGCTGGGTCCCGCCGGGGAAATTGCGCTGGTCGTTCGAGCCAACGCTCGGAGTGTAGCTTGGTCGTGGCCCTGGCTCGGGTCCGAACCGAGCAGGCAAACACGGGTGGCTGTCGCTTGTACCCTGGCCCGTCCAACCGAGGGGATAGGCAGACGGAAAGCTCGCGGGCGGGCGTCCGAGGGCGTAAATGTTTCAGAAGTTGGCCTGGCGGATAGCTGGGTAGGGCCGCAAGTGGCGCAGGCTGCCGGGTGCGTTGGCACATGGGCACTGGCTGAGGGGTCGGCGGGTTCGAGCGGGGAGACAACAGCCAGCAAGGTGACGGTCGAGCCGCACGGGGCGTCGCGGTAGGCTGCGCTGGGATCAGTCTTCTTGAATGCTCCACATGAGCCCTCGGCGGAAACAGCTTCGCCAATCTTGGGATGCTTGCGCTCGGGCCTAGCGCGCAGTAGGGGCGGGTCGGAACACGAAATGGACATGGTCGAGCTGGTACGTGCATGTCCAGCGTGGAGCTGCGGACAAGGTCTATTGGGTTTGCGAGGCCTAGGCTGCAGCTTAGGGGCTGGACGACAGGTTCTTGGGTGCGATAGCGCATTCTTGCTCGCGGGGTTCGATGGGCTAGTGCGGCAGTACTTCCCGGGAGACCGCCCGATTGAAAAACTCCGGCTGAGAGCTGGCTTACCCTTGGTCTGTACCAGGCTGGATGTGAGCCCAAAGGCTCCAATAGCTGTGCGGGTGTAAGGGGACACGAGCCGCGAGCGGGGTTGAAAGCCAAGTGGGGGAGGTAGGCACGCAGCTCATCGAGCGCGGACGGCTGAGGGGCTCGCACGACAGGGGCCAGTTGAGGAAAAGCAGGCGGAGATTGGCTAGCCCG
>JAUQPO010000342.1 GCA_030550335.1 Acidobacteriota bacterium | reverse complement strand
TGGGCAAACCGCACGAGCTTCCCTTGCCACGCAACAACCCTCCCACCCGGCCGTGCGGATGTTCGATCAGCGATCACTATAGGGTTTGCAGGATGAAAGTGGTAAGGCCCCTCCAGTCGCTCGGACCAGTAAAGGAACAAATAGCCGTTATCAGGTGTGCTGACCCACAACCACCACCGTCCGCTGTAGTAAGCCAATGAGGGATCGACGAATGGATGGCCTTTTAATAAATCCGCTACTTTCTCCCAGCGATCGGGGAAACGAGTCGCCCGGTAGAGCCGGACGCAGCTGGCCTCACTGGATTCCGGCGTCATGTACACGCAGCCCTCGTGTTCGAACACGTACGGATACGAAAGATGGTAGGGCTCGTCCAGTACGATGCCTAAATAATGCCACTGCTCGAGGTTTTGGCTCACGGCCACGCCAATGTCACCTTGCCCAGTCTTGGCGGAGACTACCTCGAAAAACATTGTCCAAGTACTATCGCGATACAGCATAAATGGATCGGCCAGCCCGGCCACACCGCTTAAGGTGCGCGGCGCTAGTACAGGCTGCTCTCCCGAGATCACGAACGGGCCAACAGGCGAATCGCCGGACACGATGTGGATGGCCCATTCGGTGAACGAGACACGTTTCACAAACGGAATGTTCAGTACCCTTTCGGTGGCCATTCCCAGCAGGAACAAAGCCGGGATCAGCGTGGTGAAGCGTGTGCGCAAATGGGGCATCCTACGCTCCTATCCCGCACCGACACTCAGCAACCCTTCGCCAGGGTTGGGCTCGAACACATCCGCCAGCAAGCCTTCGGGAATAACTGGCCCATGCTTCAGCAATAACTCCGCCAGCTTCCGGTACCGGCGAGCAAACGCTTCTCGGGTGTGGAATCTCCGTGCTTGTTCCCAGGCGCACACCGCCCGTCTGCGGAGTTCTTCCGCCGGGGTGGCCGCGACTTCTAGCACCGCCTCTTTGATTTCTTCCACCGTCCCACGCCTCAACAGCCAGCCAAAGCCGTCCACGTCGACCCCGGATTCGTAACTGATCACGGGGATCAATCCCGCGTGCATACAGTTGACCACGGCCCCGCACTGACCCTCGGCCGCCGAAGCGTAAACTACGGCAACACTGGTTCGAGTGATCTCCCGGAACCGTTCTCCCTCGACGTCTACCCAGCCGACAGCGTGAATGTTTGGAGTTTCATAGAGCTCACGCCAATAAGCCCGTCGGAAGGCTTCTTCGCTTTCGATCGGCCCGCAAACGGTTAACTCCAGTTGAGGCAACTCTGCAAAGGCCTCAAGGACCAGGTCCAAACCCTTATGCACGAAGCCACCGCTACCAAACCAAACGAACCGGTGGCGGCAACGTTCGAAGTCTTTGTCCGCAGGTGAGGGGTAGAGGGCGGGGCAACTGATCCAAATGCGATACAGTGGTTTGCCCGCGTAGCGGTATGTACCCAGCGTGAACTCGTTACCCAACACCACGGCGCAATCGGCAAACTCAATCGCCCGGTTTGGCTGCTCAAACCGGGCCACCGGCAAGACGATCCCACGCCGCTCCCAGAGGGCCTTCAACCGTGTACACTCGGCCCAATTCCGGAACACCATATGGGCCACGTCCACGTGGAAGACCTTCAAACAGTTAGGTCCCAGCAAGTGCGCCAACCGCTCCATGTTGTGGCGCACGTCAATGAACACTCGATAGGGGTGGCGCGGGATGAACACATCGTTCCGCCAGTCGATGACGTCAACCGTGTAGCCAAGGTCGACGAATGTCTGGGCGATTTGGCGACACTCCCAGACACGGGTGTGCGCGCGAACCTCTGGCGAATCTGCTGGCAAGCGGAAATACGCCGGCCCCATATAGGACAGCAACACTCTGCCCCGCGAAGGCCCCGCAGGCTCCAACGTCAGAACCTCTAGGATGCGCCGTTTTTCTCGAACACGCCTCCAGAAACCGCGCCAGGACAGGCCAGCACGGTGGGCATACCACTGCCACCGCCGTAACTTTCCCCTCCACCGATCTGTACTCACCACCGCACGCTGTTACGCAGTTACAATGACGATTTTTCCTTTTGGAGCGACTGGTGGCACACGGCGCGCGCTTAGCTCAACCTCCTCCCTCGCCGCAGCCTTTGTGGAGCACGCCACTCCGACCACCCGGTTAACTACTCGTATGATGCTCTCAGTTTCACACAGAGCGCATCGAGTTTTTCTACGAGTCGAGCGAGAGTATCCGCCTTGTCAGTCCTCGGAGTACTAGAACTGAGACGGGAGTCGTTTTAGGTGCCTAGCCCTGGACAACCCCTTTCTGCCCGGGGGGTAACGCCGCTCACTCCCACACTCTCTTACCGGAGCTCGACGCGGTACAACCGCACAGGCCCCAGCAAACCTGACGGCAACGCCCGGACCCGTTCCATGTCCTGGGGCTCGAACCGGCGCCCATATCTCAACCACAGCAAGCGGTAATCGGGCAGGGCCCGAGCAGCCATCGCATTCATAGCCGTGTTACCGACCTGGATCTCAATCTCGTTACGGCCGGCACGCAATGCCGAGGTCACCTCAACTCGGTAGGGAGGGCACCACACGGCTCCTACCCGTTGTCCATTCACCAAGACGACGGCAGCTTCCCGTACTGGTGCTTCCCACGGTGCAGCGTACCCACCGCCACGTCCCACCGGCTGCGGAACCGGACCCGTAGCTTTACCCTCACCGAAGTCTAAATAGACCCTCCGCTGTTTCCCAAACCATTCCGGTCCCAGCTCAATGGTCCGGCGGTACACGCCCACGCCCGAGTACCCCTCTGCATCCTCCAGCTCCGTCCAAGAGACCAACTTAGGCAGCACGAACTTCTTCGAACCGAGCTCAAGCTCCCAGTTAGCACTTAGGTCGAGTTCCCCGGCGACATCAGAGGCTGGCCAGGACGTCTTTTTCTCGCTGGCCTCCTCCCACCTGGACCGAGCGATTATGATCAGCCGTGACCCGAACGGCTCCAGCGCGAGTTTTAGGGTCGTGCGACCGCCAGAGACACGCGCGATGTCAGCCGCCTCCATGCTTCCCGTGACGGCGTCGCACACGACAACACTTTGTCCGGTGGCGCGAAACGTTACCTCACCCTGCCAGGCGCGAGCGTTCGTATTGGCGATGAAGTAGATGTCCGCAAACGATGTTTCGCGGTGGACAAACCCCAGCTCAGGGGAGCCAGGCTGAAACTCCACATCCGGCACGAGCTTCGAACGCAGAAGCTCAATGAAGTCCGGACCGAGTTTGGCCACCAAAGTAGCCGGTGCCGAAGGGCTGTGAAACAGCTCACGCAGGATATCCTGCAGGCGAGCGTGCTCTGCAGCGGAGGTGCCGAACCCAGGGGCGTGCTCTGGCAGCCGACCCACGGCGATCAAGCGCCCACCCCGGCGAGCGAACTCAGCCAGCCGCTCCAGTGTACGGACGGGCATGGTTTCAAGTGGCGGTAGAATCACCGCTCGGTACCGTAGATCGCCAAAAATTAGCGCCCCTTGCTCGGTGCGGCCGCGGTCTTCTAAGGCCTGGTCGTCGAATACATCGAAATT
The DNA here is from genome assembly GCA_030550335.1 of Acidobacteriota bacterium. Lineage (GTDB taxonomy): Bacteria > Acidobacteriota > Terriglobia > Bryobacterales > Bryobacteraceae > JAUQPO01. The sequence continues at coordinate 258 of JAUQPO010000342.1, read as the reverse complement.
GAAGCCTGCGTCGAGCACGGAACCCACTAACTCCGGCGGCACAAGCCGTGCGAGGACCCGGATCAGGTCCACCTGCCCCAGAGACAGCTGCCCCCAGGCGTCATCCGTGGGCAAATAAATCAGCACGTCTGCCACGGGTCGTCCCTGCCGGAGCATGTAACTGACTCGGCTCAAGTAGCGAGCAAGGTCAGGCATGACCAACCACCAAGGATTCTTGTCGTTGAACACGCCCGCAGCGTAAAAGCGCCATCCGGGGTA